>USPB01000284.1 GCA_900556405.1 uncultured Actinomyces sp. | reverse complement strand
ATGATCAGGCCGTCCTCGGTCTCTTCGGCCTGCCCGCCCGCGCGGTTGATCTCGGCTGCCAGGGCCGCCAGGCGATCCGTCTCGTGCCCGCGCAGGTGCGCGATACCGCTCAGCTGCGATGGGCTCGAGGCATAGGCGCAGATCGCGGCCAGGGTGGGGGTGAGCTCGCCGACCTCGGCCATGGTCGCCTTGATTCCCGGGTAGTTGCCGGCACCCGGACCCGTAAGCGTCAGGCCCTCCTCGTCCAGCGTGATGGTCGCGCCCATGTGCCCCAGCAGCGCGCGCCAGGCGTCACCCGCCTGCGTCGTCGCCCCCGGCCACGCCGGGATCCGCACGCGCCCACCCGTCACCATCGCGGCGGCCAGGAAGGGGCCGGCGTTGGACAGGTCCGGCTCGACGGTGATGTCGCCGCCGATGGGGCGCGACGGGAAGATATGCCAGGTCGAGAGATCCGCGCGGCCCTCGTCCACGACCTCCAGGTCGATACCCGCGCCCGCCAAGGAAGCCAGCGTCATCTCCACGTGCGGCATCGACGGGACGACGCCCGGAGCCGATACGAACAGGGGATCGCCCACGAGGGGAGAGACCAGAAGCAGCGCGGACAGGAACTGTGACGAGGACGAGGAATCCACCCACGCCTGCGCGCCCAGCGGCGTGTGGATCGGGCCTCGAATCGTGAAAGGCAGGTGCCCGCGCTCCCCGTGATAGGTGACGGTCGCGCCCATGCGCACCAGGGCGTCCAGGAGCGGGCCGAGCGGGCGCGCGTAGGCCTGCTCGTCCCCATCAAAAAGCGTCTCCTCGGGGGAGAGGGCAGCGAGGGGCGGCAGGAAACGCATGACGGTGCCGGCCAGCCCGCACTCGATGCGACCGCCTCGGGGCGGCAGCGACATCGGGGTGACGCGCAGGGTGCCCGTGCCCTCGTCCTCGATGTGCGCGCCCATCACCTCCAGGGCGGTCGCGAACAGGCGCGTGTCGCGCGCATCCAGGGCACCCCGAATGATGGAGGGGGAGTCGGCGACGGCCGCGAGGTAGAGGGCGCGCGCCGTGATCGACTTAGAACCCGGCACCTCCACCGTGGCATCCACGGGAGAAGTGGCCAGGGGAGCGGGCCAGGGCGCGCTCACGAAGCGGAGCCGCTCAGACGCTCCACGACCGCGGCCTCAGCCGCAGCGATCGCACGGCGCTGATCGCGGCGCATCGAACGCGCAACGAGAGCCGACGGCTGGCCGACACGATCCGTCGACGCGAGAAGAACGCCGGCGGCCAGACCCGCCTTGTTCAGCGTGCGGTAGCGGCGACGCTTGATCTGCTCCTTCGACAGGCCGCGCGTCGTGCCCGGAAGGGGAGCGTTCACAAGGGCCATCGGTGCGCCGATCGCGGCGAGAGTCAGGGCGGCCACGCGGGGCTTGCGCCCCAGCGCGAAACGCAGACCCGCGACGACCGTGACCGCTCCCGTCACTCGGGTCGCGACGGCCAGCTGCTGGTCCGTCAGCGGCTCCAGGCCAACCGCGTCGGTCGCCTTGTCGATGAGGGGACGAACGCCCGCGGCGCGCTCCACATGGAAACGCGGATGCATGAGGGCATCAACCCCGTCGGCGATGAACGGGGCAGCGAGCAGGGGACGGGCAACAACGCGCAGCAGATTCATACCCCTATTCTTCGACACCTTTGCCTCAGGGGGAAGCCGAACGGCCTGCCCACTCCCAAACAACGGGGTGAAAGTGGTGCAACACACAGATGTGGGTGGTTGTGGAATAAAGGCGCATCTGAGGCGTTGCCCTCAGTATGAGCTCCCATCGACCACTCGCAGCCGCGCCCCGAGCGCGCGCGACTACGCTGGGAAGCGATGGATACGACAACCCCCCAACCAGCGGCGCAGACGCCCGAGCCTGCCCCGGCCTCGTCCGCCCCGGCCTCGTCCGCCCCGGCCTCGTCGACCCCGGACGACGCGTCGCTCCAGGCGCGCTTCATGGACGAAGCGATGCCCCTCATGAACCAACTCTTCGGCGCGGC
>USPB01000283.1 GCA_900556405.1 uncultured Actinomyces sp. | reverse complement strand
TCCACCGCCTGGAAATCCAGCACTTCTTCGAGGTCTACAAGGACCTCGAGCCCGGCAAGAGCGTCGAGGGCGCCCACTGGGTGGGCCGCGAAGAGGCCGAGGCCGAAATTCGCCGCTCCTACGAGCGCCTGAAGGAGCACGAGGGCGAGCACTGAGCTGACAGCTTGCGAGGGGCCGCGCGGACGAGCGTCTGCGCGGCCCTTTCGTATACCCGCTGCTCATTGCGGCTCTCCCCCAAGCTGCCCCCGTTCGTCGTTCCAGCCGACGCACTTACCTGGCCACGATGCACCCGCGATCCCAGGCCTCGGCGATTAGTATGAGCGCATGACCACGACGACACCCGCTCAGCCTTCCCCGCGGGGAGAAAGCGGGCGCTCTGGGACGATCACGGCACCGGCGTCGAAGCCCTGGGAGCGACGCCTCACGCGCCTCATCGTCGTTGTCGTCCTGATTCTTATCGGTGTTTTCAGCTGGGTTTTCGTCGGCAAGCCGCTGCTCGGCCCGCTCACGATGCGCGCCAGGTTGGCGACGCTTCCCCTGTTCGCACTGCTGTGCATCGGGTGGGTGCCCATCGTGTGGGCCGCACTGCGCTGGATGGTCCGCGACATCCTTCGCCGTTTCCTGTTGCCCGCCCGTGGGCGCCACGCGCTCGCCCCGTATCCCGGGGTCGCCACTGCCGCGTTCGTGCTCTCCGCCTCGGCATTCGCATTCGCCTACACCGAGTTCGGTGCGGGGTATCTCCCCGCACTTCAAGACTGGTGGGAGGGGCCCACGCACTACGAGGGCCTGACCTGCCAGAACCCGGACGAGAAAAGCGTGAGTCGACGCCGAGTCTTCAGCACCTTTGAGCTCGTTGATTCCAACGGCGTCATGTGGTCTTTCAAGATCGCCCGCTCCGACCTACGGGCGGTTTCCACCCGTCTGGGGCACCCCTACACGACGGTCCTCACGGCCTGCAGGATCCCGACCATGACCCTCGACGCGTCGATCTACCCCAGGACCGGCATCATCGCCGAGGCCTCGGTCCGTCAGTAGCGTGTCGGCCTCGTCCTTAGCCGATCTCCGCGTGTTCCGGCCTCACGCCGATTCGCACTATTTCTTCCACGCGTCGACGATGATGCCCGTGCGCTCGTAGATGCTGATCCCGATCTGCGTGCCGGGTGCCTGGCAGGCCTCGACGATCGTGTTGTAGAGGGGCGTCCCCTTCTCGGCGTGGTGATCAAGCTCGTATTGGCGCAGGTCGTAGGCGCGCACGATCCCTTCGCTTTCAGTCAGCTCGATGTGCACGAAAGGTCCGTCGTCGCGCTCCTCGGGATTCATGGCGGTGCACGTGACGCCCTCGCGGGTGACGGGCCCATCCCGCCAGTCGAGGGCAGCCTGACCACACATGCCCCACGCGGTCATCCCGACCACTCCAAACACCACGAGCGCAGCCACAACACCCAGGAACGCGGTGCCGGGGTGGGCCTCCGGCGCGTGTTTGCCGCTGCGCATCGGCTTGATCCTGCGGATCAGGTCGATCACGAAGCGACTGAACGCAGACCAGACGATGGGGAGGAACGCGAGGACAGCGATGGCCGCGATGATCACTCTCGCCTGGCTCAAGTGAAACGCCCACTGCGTCCAGTGATCCCTCGTCAGAATCCCAATGAGGGACCACGCCGGAAACGCCACGCAGAACAAGAGGAACAGGGTGCGCGCGTACGCAGGGAACGGCTTGACGACCTGCGGGACCGTGGGGGTGGCGCTAGTCATGGGGGTGGCGCTGGTCATGTGGGTGGCGGCGGTCATGGGGGTGGCGGCGGTCATGGGGGTGGCGGCGGTCATGGGGGTTGCGCTGGTCAACCGGGTGTGGCCGTTGGCATCCGGTGAATTCATGCCGTCCATGCTAGCCACATGACTCCACAAGCGCGCTCGCGGGTTCCCCATCGGGCCAGACGTCACCCCCAACCCGCACGTAAGAGCCTGTCAATTTTTCTGTGTATGGGGGTTAGAGGTAGGGGGTGATTCGGTCG
>USPB01000282.1 GCA_900556405.1 uncultured Actinomyces sp. | reverse complement strand
GCCCAACCGGGCCCCTGCCTCGTCGCGGGGCCAAATCCCGGTACGATAGGCGCATGACCGATTCTTCTACGCCCACGCAAGCACCCGCAGACGACACCCCCGAGCAGGTCAAGGTTCGCGCGGCCAAGCGCGCGCGCCTCATGGAGGCCGGCATCCCCGCCTACCCCGTGCGCCTGCCGATCACGACCACCATCAAGGCGGTGCGCGAGAAGTACGCGCACCTCGAGGCCGGCGAAGAGACCGAGGACTACGTGGGCCTGGCGGGCCGCGTCATCCTCGCGCGCAACGGCGGCAAGCTCTGCTTCGCGACCCTCATGGACGGTGAGGGCAACAAGATTCAGGTCATGCTCTCCGCTGCCTCCGTCGGCACCGAGTCACTGGCCGCCTACAAGAACGACGTCGACCTGGGCGATCACCTCTTCGTCCACGGCCGCGTGATCTCCTCGCGCCGCGGCGAGCTGTCGATCTTCGCGACCCCCGCCGAGGTCACGCCCGAGGCCCAGGCCGCCTACGACGCCGCTCCCACGGCGCTGCCCGCCCCCGATGCCTCGTGGGCCATCGCCTCTAAGGCGATCCGCCCGCTGCCCAAGACCTGGACCACCGAGGACGGCGAAGAGATCACCCTGTCCGAGGACCAGCGCATCCGCCGCCGCGAGCTCGACCTGATCACGCGCCCCGCCGCGCGCGACATGATCCGCATCCGCGCGGCCGTCAACCGTTCGATCCGCGAGAACTTCTTCCGCCGCGACTACATCGAGCTCGAGACGCCGATGCTGCAGATGATCCACGGAGGCGCGGCGGCTCGCCCCTTCACGACGCACATGAACGCGCTTGATACCGAGCTCTACCTGCGCATCGCGACAGAGATCTACCTCAAGCGCGCGGTCGTCGGAGGCGTGGACCGCGTCTTCGAGATGAACCGCAACTTCCGCAACGAGGGCATGGACTCCTCGCACAGCCCCGAGTTCACGTCCCTGGAGGCCTACGAGGCCTACTCGGACTACAACGGCATGGCCGAGCTGACCCGCGACCTCATCCAGCAGGCTGCGCGCGACGCCTTCGACCTGTCCGAGGGTGAGGAGATCGTCCGCCTGGCCGACGGCACCGAGTACGACCTGTCCGGCGAGTGGGATCGTATCGACCTGTACGGCTCCACCTCCGAGGCCCTGGGCGAGGAGATCACGGTGGAGACGCCGCGCGAGACCCTCGTGAAGTACGCCGAGCGCATTGGCCTGGAGGTCGACGACTACGCGGTCTCCGGCAAGATCGTCGAGGACATTTTCGAAGAGCTCGTCGCCTCCAAGCTGTGGGCGCCGACCTTCGTCTATGACTTCCCGGAGGACACCTCCCCGCTGACCCGCTACCACCGCTCGCGCCCGGGCCTGACTGAAAAGTGGGACCTGTACGTGCGCGGCTTCGAGACGGGCACCGCCTACTCCGAGCTGGCTGACCCGGTCGTCCAGCGCGAGCGCTTCGAGGCCCAGGCCCTCGCGGCCGCCAACGGTGACCCTGAGGCCATGGTCATGGACGAGGACTTCCTCGTCGCCATGGAGCAGGGCTTCCCGCCGTGCGGCGGCATGGGCATGGGCATCGATCGCCTGCTGATGGTCCTCACCGGCCAGGGCATCCGCGAGACGATTCCGTTCCCGCTGGTCAAGCGCCTGGGCTGACCTGAGACGAGAGAGGGCCCCGGCCTCGTTCCCTGTAGTAAGGACGAGGTCGGGGCCCTTTTTCGCGTTCGAGCGGTCGCCGGTTTAGATGAAGGAGCGTCGGGACGACATGCGTGTGTGGACGAGGTCGAGGAGCTCGTGCGCGGCACCGTCGTCGAGGACGAGGTCGGTGGCGACCCCCGCGCGCAGGGCGCCCAGCAGCGGGAGGGCCTTCGAGGCGCCGGAGACGACGCACAGGCGGCGTGGGATCTTCTTGAGCGTGGACGGGCACGGGCCGGACGCGCGGTCGTTGAGGTGCATGTTCGTGGAGCCGTCCTCGCGGATGAGGACGGTGCACACGTCGCCGACGAC
>USPB01000281.1 GCA_900556405.1 uncultured Actinomyces sp. | reverse complement strand
GGTGCATGATCGCCATGCCCGCGTGGAGCCTGCGCTGCTGTCCGCCCGACAGGTGTGAGGCGCGCTGCCCTCGCTTCTCTGTGAGGCCGAGGAGCTCCATGACCTCGCCGGCGCGCGAGGCGGCCTCGCGTCGACCGAGCCCGTGCAGTTCGCCGAAAGCCGCGAGATTCTGGGCGACGCTCAGGTCGGGGTAGATGCCGAGGTCTTGGGGCGCGTACCCGATTGACTGTGCGGCCTCGGCGGAGGAGGGGCGGTGGCCGCAGATGCTGATGCTTCCGGAGTCGGCTCGGCGCAGGCCGCACAGAATCGTGATGAGCGTGGACTTGCCGGCCCCATTTCGTCCGAGCAGGCCAAGGATCTGCCCAGGTTCGACGCGCAGGTCGACCCCGCGCAGGACCTCGTGGGTGCCGTAGCTCTTGCGGACTTCCCGGACTTCTAAGGCCGGAGCGTGTGGGTGTGACACGGTTTCTCTCCCATCGGTTAACGCTGTTAACTTTGTGTCGCGACATAGGTTAACAGTGTTAACTTATGGGTGCAAGTGAGCGCCGAAAACAGGGCGAAAACCATCGAATTACCGCGTTTTTCTGACAATCTGTCGCTGCGTGGGGGAGGGAAGCAGCCCTACACTGACAACGCTCGGCCTGAAGGAGGACTGAAAGTGCCAGGTATGGATACCTACGACGCGATCATGCTGCTGTCCTACGGTGGCCCGAACGGCGAGGAGGACGTCCTGCCGTTCATGCGCAACGCGACGCGCGGTCGCGGAATCCCCGATGAGCGCCTGCTCCAGGTTGCCGCGCACTACAAGCGCTTCGGCGGGGTCTCGCCCATTAACGCCTGCAATCAGCGCCTGATCGCGGACTTGTCTGCCGAGCTCGCCCGCCGCGGGCACGATATCCCCGTCGGATGGGGAAACCGTAACTGGCACCCCTTCGTGACCGAAGGCCTCGACGAACTCGCCCAGGCCGGTGCCCGACGCATCCTCGTCCTGCCCACCTCGGCCTACGCCTCGTACTCGGGATGCCGCCAGTACCGCGAAGACCTCGCCGAGGCCGCGGAGGCCCTGCGCGACAAGTGGGGGACGATCGTCCTGGGGGCTGAAGACAGCGTCGACAATCCTGACGCCGACATCATCTTGGACAAGGTCCGTCCCTACTACTCGACCCCCGGCATGGCGAGCGCGCAGATTGCATCCGTCCGGCGTGCGTGGGAGGCCCTCGCGGCGCGCGGCGTCGACCCATCCGGGATTCGCCTGATCTTCGTCACCCACTCCATTCCCGTGAGCATGGAGGCGGGGTCCTCACCCTTCCCGTTCCGTCCCTCGATCGACGAGGCCGTGGCGGCCTCGGACGGTCACGTCGAGCAGCAGGGGGGTGAGGCCTCGTCGGACGCGGGAACGCCCGCAACCGAGATCAGCTACGTTGCCCAGCACCACGCCCTTATCCAAGCGATCATGCCGGAGCTGCGCCGCGTCCTCGGCCGCGCGGATCTGGGCTACGACCTCGTCTATTGCTCGCGGTCCGGGCCCCCGCAGGCCCGCTGGCTCGAACCCGATATCAACGATTTCCTCGAGGAGATCGCAGCCGACACAGCGCCGCCGACCGGCACCGTCGTCGTCCCGATCGGGTTCATCTGCGACCACATGGAGGTCGTCTACGACCTCGACACCGAGGCGAAGGAGACGGCCGCGCGCCTGGGGATCCCCTACGAGCGAGCTGACACCGTCTCCACCGACCCGGGCTTCGTGTCCTCCCTGGTCGACGTGCTCGAAGAGCGCGCAGCCCAGGCGCGAGGCGAGAACCCCGCGCGCGTCACCGTGACGGGCACCGGCCCCTTCCATACCGTCTGCCCGAGCGACTGCTGCCTTTCCCCGGCGCGCCCCGGCCATGCCTCGTCCGTTGGTGCCACCACCCACCCCGGCGCCGCACCCACCCCTCATTCTTCCGGCGCGCCCAGCCGAGCCGCCGGTCAATCAGCCACAACCCAGGAGGACTCTATGTCTACCCCGCATCCCCACGCCGTCGTGCC
>USPB01000280.1 GCA_900556405.1 uncultured Actinomyces sp. | reverse complement strand
GACTTCGTGCGGCTCATGAAGACCGTGCCCTCGGGGGCCTCACCCGGACGACGATCCACGGCCTCGTTCATCTGATCCCCGCTCACTTCTTGCCCGTCGGGACGTCGGAGGTCAGCGCAGCGATGAAGGCTTCCTGCGGCACGTCCACACGACCGATGGACTTCATGCGCTTCTTGCCTTCCTTCTGCTTCTCGAGCAGCTTGCGCTTACGGCTGATGTCACCGCCGTAGCACTTAGCGAGCATGTCCTTTCGCAGGGCCTTGATGGTCTCACGGGCGATGACGCGCGCGCCAACGGCCGCCTGGATCGGGATCTCGAACTGCTGACGAGGAATCAGTTCCTTGAGGCGCTTCGTCATGCGCTGGCCATAGTTGTAGGCGCCGTCGCGGTGCACGATCGCACTGAACGCGTCCACGCGGTCGCCATTGAGCAGGATGTCGACCTTGACGAGGTCGGCACTCTGCTCGCCGCTCTCCTGGTAATCCAGGGAAGCGTAGCCGCGCGTGCGGGACTTGAGCTGATCAAAAAAGTCGAAGACGATTTCGGCGAGGGGCAGCTGGTAGTGCAGCTCCACGCGGTCCTCGCTCAGGTAGTCCATGCCCCGCATCGAGCCGCGACGCTCCTGGCACAGCTCCATGATGGTGCCCGTGAACTCGGTGGGCGTCAGGATCGTCGCATTGACGACAGGCTCGCGCACCTCGGAAATCTTGCCCTCGGGGAACTCGCTCGGGTTGTCGACGCGCACCTCGGTGCCGTCTTCGGTGATGACGCGGTAGACGACGTTCGGGGCGGTCGCGATGAGATCGAGGTTAAACTCTCGCTCCAGACGCTCGCGAATAATCTCCAGGTGCAGCAGACCGAGGAATCCGCAGCGGAAGCCGAAGCCGAGAGCCGCGGAAGACTCCGGCTCAAAGGTCAGCGCCGCGTCGTTGAGCTGGAGACGCTCGAGGGCGTCACGCAGGTCCGGGAAATCAGAGCCATCAACCGGGTAGATGCCGGAGAACACCATCGGGTTCGGGTCGCGATAGCCCTCAAGCGCCTCGGTCGCGCCTCGTACCTGGCTCGTCACTGTGTCGCCGACACGGGACTGGCGCACATCCTTCACGCCCGTGATCAGGTAGCCCACCTCGCCAGCGCCGATGCCCTCTTCGGGCTTCGGCTCCGGCGAAATCACTCCCAACTCGAGGAGCTCGTGGGTGGCGCCCGTGGACATCATGCGCACGCGCTGGCGGGTGGAGAGCACGCCGTCAACGACACGCACGTAGGTAACGACGCCGCGGTACGTGTCGTACACGGAATCAAAAATCATCGCGCGCGTGGGCGCCTCGGGATCACCCTCGGGAGCGGGGACAGCCTCGACGATGCGGTCGAGCAGCTCCTCGACACCCTCACCGGTCTTGCCGGAGACCTTGAGAACCTCGTCCTCGTCACAGCCGATCAGCTGGGCAACCTCATGGGCGTACTTCTCGGGCTGAGCACCCGGTAGGTCGATCTTGTTCAGAACCGGGATGATCGCAAGGTCATTCTCGAGCGCCAGGTACAGGTTCGCGAGCGTCTGCGCCTCGATGCCCTGCGCCGCATCGATGAGGAGGACCGCACCCTCACATGCCGCGAGAGAACGAGAAACCTCGTAGGTGAAGTCCACGTGCCCAGGCGTATCAATCATATTGAGCGCGTAGGGGGTTCCCTCATACGCCCACGGCATGCGCACGGCCTGGCTCTTGATCGTAATGCCACGCTCACGCTCGATGTCCATGCGATCGAGGTACTGGTCGCGCATCTCGCGGGCCTCGACGACACCGGTCAGCTGGAGCATACGGTCCGCGAGCGTCGACTTCCCATGATCAATATGGGCGATGATGCAGAAGTTACGGATCTGCCCCTGCGGGGTGTGAGCCGGGCGAATCTGCGCCTGCTGCGCGGGCGTGGGGATGGGCACGTGAACCTCCGTGAAGTCGTTAACCTCCTTATCGTCCCATTGTCGTAGGCGTTTGTGCCAGTTCAGGCGCGGGAAGTCGCGCACAGTGGCC
>USPB01000279.1 GCA_900556405.1 uncultured Actinomyces sp. | reverse complement strand
CCGGAATCTCCTCCGACGACTCCGCGAGCTTGCGCGCCACGCGCGACATCGGTCGGGACGATGCCTCGTGGCCTTCGGTCGTTCGCTTCATCCTTACGCTCTTCCTCTCAGATTCCTGCGCTGAGCACGCCGCCATCCAGCGGCTCCACGCTCAGCGGTCCACATCACACTAGTCTACGGAATCCGTCTGGAAATGGTCCCACGCCCCGCGCAGGACCTCTCCATCGAACATTGCGCAGGGTTCCTCACCCGACTCACATGCGCGGGCTCGACCGAGCACTCGGAATCCCTCCGGTAGCCGCGCGTCCTGCGGGAATACGGCGAGCATGCCGTGCTCCTCGCCTCCCTGGAGCACCCACCTCACCGGATCTGCTCGGCAGATCAGAGCCGGTGCCTGCAGGTGCCAGGCCTCCTCCTCGATCGCGGGCCGATCGAACTCAATAACGACTCCCGAGGCCTTGGCGATGCGCGTGGCGTCCGCTGCCGGCCCATCTGACAGATCCATCATGGCCCGCGCGCCCGCAGCGGCGGCAGCCACGCCTGATCCGAGCGGAGGGGATGGCGCGCGGTAGGTCTCAACAAAGGGAGCCAGGTCTCCGAGCTGCTCAACGCCTCGAGCCGACGGATCGACGTGTCCACCCTCGAAGAGATCGAGGCCGGCGTACGAATAGCCGAGAGTACCGCTCACCGCCACGACGTCTCCGGGGCGCGCGCCATCGCGTCGTACCACCGGCCCCGGGCAATAGCCAAACGCAGTAATGGAGATGATGAGCTTCTCCCCCGCGCTCAGGTCTCCGCCGACGACGCCGGCACCAGCCTCGCGCGCACGGTCCCCCAGGCCTCGGACCACATCCAGGAAAACATCTGCATCCATCTCCCGAGGGGCCACGATCGAAGCGACCAGAGCTGAGGGCCGTCCGCCCATCGCGTCAATATCCGCGAGATTCTGGGCGGCAACGCGGGCACCGACCTCGTAGCCGGTTGACCACGAGAGGTGAAAATGCTGGTCCTCCACCATGACATCCGTCGTCACGATAAACGAGCCTTCGGGAGCTGCGACCTCGGCGCAGTCGTCGCCGATGCCAATGATCGTGCGCTCGCCACGCGGGAAAGACTCGCGGAAATGGGACACCAACTGGGCCTCGGACAGGTCACCTAACTTCATGAAAGACAGCCTAGTCGCGTGCGCCTCGCTGCGCCGCGAGGGCAACTTACCTTTCCAGGCCTCGCACGGTCTGCGAGGCGAAGAGGCACGTCGCTGCCGCGCTGGCCACGTTCAGGGACTCCGCGTCGCCGCTCATCGGTATCGACACGAGCGCATCACACAGGCGCATCTCGTCCCCCGACAGGCCTCGCGCCTCGTTGCCGAACACCCATGCGTGGGACTGAGACAGGCGAGAACGAGCGGACATACCCTGCACGAGGAGGTCGGACAGGCTCAGCGAACCCGCGCCGCCGCTGGTGCCCAAGAGGGCCGCGCTGCGACCGTGAATGAGCGCGCGAGCATCAGCGAAGGACGCGACCTGGCACACCGGAATGTGGAAAACGGAGCCAGCGCTCGAACGGACGACCTTCGGGCTCGCGGCATCCACCGTGCCCGCAACGGCGACGACGCCAACCGCGCCAAACGCGTCGGCTGTGCGGATGATCGTACCGACGTTGCCGGGATCGCGCCCCTGGGCGAGCACGACAATCGTTTCACCCACGCCCGGCTCGGGCAATTCGCGAGAGAGCGCATCCATCGAAGCAACCGCGCAGATTCCCTGGGAGTCACCCGACAGAGCCGCTGAGACCTCGGCGGTCACGGGATGCACCCAGCGCGTCACGCGCCGCGCGGCGTCCACGACATCCGCGTGGGTCTCCCACACGTCCTGCCGCACATACACGTCACGCACACACACGCCGCGATGCGTGACAAGTTCGCGCACGGCCTGAGGCCCCTCGACGAGCATCAGACCCGAACGCGAACGCGCCGAGCGCCCGACCAGGCCCGACACCCTGCGCACGCGATCGGCGCGGGGATTATCGAGAACGGTCAGGCGCT
>USPB01000278.1 GCA_900556405.1 uncultured Actinomyces sp. | reverse complement strand
CGTCCCACGTGGTGGTCTTGGTTCCTGGAAAAGCCTTGTAGCTGCGGCTTTTTCCTCTAAAATAAGAGCCGGGCCTCATCTCCGCTCGCTGCGACGAGGCCCGATTGTCAATCGCAGTGTGGGTACCGCGTGGGGGTGCCCGCACTGCGATTCTGTTTGCGCCTTAGAAGACGCCGGAGATCCAGTCGGCCAGGGTCTTGCAGGTGGATGCCAGCTCGCCCTCGTGGGCGTCGTAGCCGGCGACGATGTCCTCGGTGTTGACGTCCTCGTTGTTGACAGCCCACACGGTCGCGGTCTCGCGCGTGACCTCAGGGTGGAATTGGACGCCCAGGGCGGTGCCGTAGGAGAAGATCTGCGTGTACTTGTCCGAGCGCGCCCACTCGCGCGCGCCGTGGGGGAGTTCCACGATGGCGTCACCATGGTCGGCGAACACCGTGTGGGTCGAGGCCAGAGCCATGCGCAGGGGGACGGCTCCGCCGCCGCCCGCCTGGTCGTTCGTGCCCCAGGCCAGGGAGATGACGCCGTATTCGGGGCCCGCCGGGTCAGCGACGCTGACGCGCCCGCCGAAGGTCGCCGCGATCAGCTGGGCGCCCAGGCAAATACCGAGCACCCGGATGTTGGCGCGCACGCAGCGGCGCACGAGCTCACGTTCGGCTTCCAGCCACGGCCAGGCCTCGTCGTCGTAGGCGTTCGCCCGGCCACCGAGCAGGATGAGAGCATCCGGCAGGGGAGCGGCCGCCAGGTCCTGGAGGCGCTGCGGGTCCTCCCAGGCGCGCACCACCTCGTGACCGCCGAGGAAGGCGGACAACTGACCCACCGGAACGATCGGGTCGTTTTGAATCACGAGGACGTTCATACACCAATTGTAGGCGCGATCATGCGCCGGTACCTATCGGCCCTTAAAGAACGTGAACAGCTGGCGCTCGCGGATCGTCATGGAGGCAATCACGACACCTATGAGCGTCCACGACGCGGCACAGATGCCCTCGGCTGCGACCAAACGGATGAGATCGGAGCGATCCCCGGGCGCCGCTCCGCTTAGGATCGTGAGGCATATGCCGGAGGTGAGGACGCATGCGCCGCCCACCCATGCCACGGCCTCGAACAGTTGGAGGACCGTCGTATCCGACGTGCGGAGCCCAGCGTGCAGAGCCGAGGCGATCTCGAGGCGACGCCACCACGTGGCAGCGGCCCCTAGCGAGGCACCGATGGCGCTCGCGGCGATCCACGCCCACCAGGTCGGCCTCTGTCGCAGTCGCCCCGCCGCGTCGAAAGTCGTCCCGCGCGAAGGGTTCATGGCCAGGACCTGGGCGTTCTGGTCGTCGCTCCCAACGAGGGCTGAGCGCACCAAGGCATCCACGTCATCGCTGTGCGGCCAGGATTCGTACCAGCACTCATCGAAGGTCCCCATTGCTGGCACGGGGGCAAGAGCCGCGTAAGCGTAGCCGGGACGACGCCCGTCGTTCTCGTCCCACGGGTAGGTGCCCGCCACCTCGGCCTGCCCGTGTGCGAGGGGGAGAAGGGCTCCTTGAGTGGTGCCGAGGTCCTCGGCTACCTGCTCAGGGAGCAGAATTCCCGTTGGATCGGCCGTTGTAGTCCCCAGGAGAGAGACGGTTCCAGGCGTGACCTCGTACAGGGGCAGCGACGAGGCAGGGAGGGCGAGCGGGGACAAGCCGGATTCGACCGAGCGAACGGCTCCTGCACGCACCCCGGGGATTCGCGACAGCGCATCGCAAGTGGCCCCGTCGATGCCGTCTTGCGATTGGAGGACTCGCACCGATCCCAGATGGACACGGAAAGAGGCAGCTTCAACGCTGACGGAGCGAAGAGAGAACGCATCGGCGCAGATGATGCCTCCGACCAGGGCGGTGGCCAGAACAGTCAGAATCCCGATGCGGGCCGTCCCGCTCAGGCAGTCCCTCCAGGCCTCGGACAGGAGTGCGCGCCACGAGAGTGTGCTCATCGCTGTTCCTCCTCCTGGAAGTGGGCGAGGTCAATGACGGCGTCGCACTGCGCGCGAATCGACGGGTCATGCGTCGCGATCA
>USPB01000277.1 GCA_900556405.1 uncultured Actinomyces sp. | reverse complement strand
TGCGCCGCCGCCGCTCGTTTAAGATAGGGAACCATGGCTGACTCCTCCCACCCGATCCGCACTCGTTCGACGTGGATCTACGCGGGCCTCGTGTTCGTGGCCGCGATTATCACCGACCAGGCGTCGAAGATGTGGGCGCGCACCGCCCTTGACGGCTCGGATACGATTCCCGTGATCGGGCAGTGGCTTTCGCTCAGGCTCGTTCATAACTCGGGTGCCGCGTTCTCGTTCGCGGCTGGGAAGACCTGGATTCTCACGATTTTCACCGTCGTCATCATCGGTGTGCTTGCGGTGCTTGCTCGCCGCGTGCACCGCGCTTCGACGCTGCTGGCGATCGCGCTGCTGGCGGGTGGAGCTGTCGGAAACCTCATTGACAGGCTGACGGCTGAGCCCGGCTTCGGCATCGGCCACGTCACCGACTTCATCGCCTACGGAACCTGGTTCGTCGGCAACGTCGCCGATATCTGGATCGTCCTGGGAGCGCCGCTGCTCGCGCTCGCGCTTTCGCGAGAACCGTCGAAGGAGGAGTCGCAGTGAGCTCACGCATGCTGCCCGTGCCCGATGCGCTGGTGGGCGAGAGGGTTGACGCCGCGCTGGCCCGCATGCTCGGGCTGTCGCGCTCGCGCTGCGCGGAGTTGGCGGGGGAGGGGCACGTCCTCATTAATGGCGTTGCTGCGGGGAAATCGGATCGCCTCGGAGCCCTCGATATCATCGAGGTGACGATCCCGGAGCCTGAGAATAAGCCGACTCCGGTCACCGACATGACGATCCTGTATGACGACGAGGATATTGTCGTCGTCGATAAGCCGGTCGGTGTCGCCGCACATACCGGACCGGGGTGGGAAGGCCCCACGGTCCTGGGCAACCTGGAGGCCGCGGGATACCGCATCACGAGCTACGGCCCTCCTGAGCGCCAGGGGATCGTTCACCGCCTCGACGTGGGCACGTCGGGTGCGATGATGGTTGCCAAGTCCGAGCTCGCGTACACGGTCATGAAGCGGGCCTTCAAGGAACGCACGATCGAGAAGGTCTACCACGCGGTCGTGGCCGGGCATCTTGACCCGGCCTCGGGCACGATTGATGCCCCTATTGGGCGTCATCCGTCGCGCGAATGGCGCATGGCTGTGATCGACGGCGGTAAGCGCGCGGTCACTCACTACGACACGCTTGAGCTCATGGCGGGCGCGCAGCTCACCGAGGTGCACCTCGAGACGGGACGCACCCACCAGATCCGCGTGCACATGGCGGCGGTCGGACATCCGTGTGTGGGTGACACGTTCTACGGCGCCGACCCCACGCAGGCGGAGCGCTTGGGACTGACGCGTCAGTGGCTGCACGCGGTGCGCCTCGGGTTCGCGCACCCGCGCACCGGGATGCCGATGAGCGTGTCCAGCCCGTATCCGGCCGATCTGGAGGCCGCGCTTGAGGAGCTGCGACACCCCCGCAACTGATCCGTCGGGGCTGGGGGAGTGCTCGGCAGCCCGGCCTCGTCGCGACGGGTCACGCCGTGAGATGAACGACCGCGTGACGCGGGGCGTCCGTCGGCCTCGCGCGCGCCTCGGACAGTAGAATCAACGCATGGCTGATTCCTTCGTGCACCTTCACAATCACTCCGAGTACTCGATGCTCGATGGAGCTGCGAAGACGAAAGCGATGGCGGAGGAGGCTGCGCGCCTCGGGCAGCCGGCGATTGGCCTGACGGATCACGGTTACCTGTTCGGTGCCTTCGATTTCTACACGAACTGCAAGAACGCTGGCGTGAAGCCGATCATCGGCCTGGAGGCGTACGTGACGCCGGGAACCTCGCGGTTTGATCGGCAGAAGGTTTTGTGGGGCGAGCCGTGGCAGCGCGCCGACGACGTGAGCGCGGGCGGCTCGTACAACCACCTGACCCTCGTTGCCTACAACACGACGGGCATGCATAACCTGTTCCGCCTGGGGTCCTACGCCTCGACGGACGGACAGTTCGGTAAGTGGCCGCGCGCGGACAAGGAGCTGCTCAACCAGTTCCACGAGGGCCTCATCGTGTTCACGGGCTGCCCCTCGGGTGCCGTGCAG
>USPB01000276.1 GCA_900556405.1 uncultured Actinomyces sp. | reverse complement strand
AGCACGACGGGGAGGCGACCCTCGCGGGCGACCTCGGCGACGAGCTCGTAGGGGGCCTGCAGTTCCTTGGCCGCGACGTAGAGCTCGTCCTCGGGCAGGGAGGTCAGGTGGCGGATCTCATCGCGGATCTTACGCATGTGCGTGGTCGCGTTGGAGACGTCGCCGGTGCCGGCCTCGCCCTTGGAGCGGATCATAGCCGCGCCCTCGTTGATGCGGCGCAGCGCCTCACCGAGGTTGGTTGCACCGCACACGAACGGGACGGTGAAGTTCCACTTGTCGATGTGGTGGCTGTAGTCGGCGGGGGTCAGGACCTCGGACTCGTCGATGTAGTCGACGCCGAGGGACTGCAGGACCTGCGCCTCGACGAAGTGACCGATGCGGGCCTTGGCCATCACCGGGATCGACACGGCCTCGATGATGCCTTCGATCAGGTCCGGGTCAGACATGCGGGCCACGCCACCCTGGGCGCGGATGTCGGCAGGGACGCGCTCGAGAGCCATGACGGCCACGGCGCCCGCATCCTCGGCGATCTTCGCCTGCTCGGGGGTGACGACGTCCATGATGACGCCACCCTTGAGCATCTGGGCCATGCCACGCTTGACCTGAGGGGTGCCGACCTCGCGCTTAGCGGTCGAATCGCTCATGTTCACTCCTGCTCTTCCAGCTGGGCACGAACCTCGTCCGACAGGGACATGTTCGTGTAGATGTTCTGCACGTCGTCGGAGTCCTCGAGGACGTCGATGAGCTTGTTGACCTTGAGGGCGCCCTCGAGATCAAGCTCGACCTCGGTGGAGGCGACGAACTGGACTTCGGCGGAGTCGTAGTCGATGCCGGCATCCTGCAGGGCGCTGCGCACAGCGACAACGTCCTTGGGGTCGGATTCGACGACGAAGAGCTCGCCGGCGTCCTCGACCTCTTCGGCACCCGCGTCCAGGACCGCCATCATGATGGATTCCTCATCCACACCGTCGGCGGCGGGCACCTCGACGATGCCGCGGCGCGAGAACAGGTAGGACACCGAACCCGGGTCGGCCAGCGAGCCGCCGTGGCGGGTGAAGCCCAGGCGAACGTCGGAAGCCGCACGGTTACGGTTATCCGTCAGACACTCCACCAGGAAGGCAACACCGCCCGGGCCGTAACCCTCATACATGATGGTCTCGTAGTTCGCGCCACCGGCCTCGGCACCGGAGCCACGCTTGACGGCGCGGTCGATGTTGTCGGCGGGGACGGAGTTCTTCTTCGCCTTCTGGATGGCGTCGTACAGGGTCGGGTTGCCAGCGGGGTCGCCGCCGCCCGTGCGAGCTGCAACCTCAATGTTCTTGATGAGGCGCGCGAAGAGCTTGCCGCGCTTGGCGTCAATGGCGGCCTTCTTGTGCTTGGTGGTCGCCCACTTAGAGTGTCCCGACATCACTTCTCCCTGTTGGGTGGATAGATACCGCCATATTCTAACGCGTCTGCGGCCCCCATCCGCATCCGGGCGGGCCGCACGTGGACAAACGTAAACACAGTCACAGGAACAGTGGACGAGGCCGGGGCCGCTTGTGCTTCTCCGTGACCTACCGGGTGGGCGGGGTGAACAGGACGCGCAGGGTGCAGCTGGTGGGGGCCAGATCCTCCCAGGTGCCGTCGAAGATGAGGATGAGAGCCGTCGCGGTCGGTACGCCTCGGGCAACCTCTGACCGATCATCGTCGCGGGCCAGCACGTATCCGGCACCGGAGATGGTGGGCTCGTGGCCGACGATGAGGGCTCTGTCGCCCTCGAAAGTGCGCGCCAGGGTCAGGATGTCATCCTCGTCGGCGTTGTAGACACCGCGGTCGAACCAGCTCTCACGGATCGACACTCGTTGACTGATCTGGGCAAACGTCTGCTGGGCGCGCGTCGCGTCCGAGCACACCGCTACGTCGAAGCTCCCGATCTCACGGGCGAGGACGCCGCCGAGGCGCGCCGCCTGGTCGACGCCGGCTTGCGTGAGGGGACGCGCGTGATCGGGGTAGGAGTATGCGGCCTGCGCGTGGCGGACGAGAACGAGGGTTGGCATACTTCCAAGCGTAACCGCACGGGGAGGACACCATGGCACTGGG
>USPB01000275.1 GCA_900556405.1 uncultured Actinomyces sp. | reverse complement strand
ACAACGCTCCCCTGATGCGCATTGAGCTCGTCATGGAGAAGGTCGAGAAGAAGGCTGTCGTGAAGGCTGCCGAGAAGACGGCTGAGAAGGCTGCCGAGGCCGAGGCCGTTGCCGCCGAGGCTGAGGAAGCCGCTGAGGCTGCCGCCGAGCGCGCCGAAGAGGCTCGCGAGGAAGGCGATCTCGCCAAGGCCAACGAGGCCGAGGAGGTCGCCGAGGAGGCCGGCAAGGCTGAAGACGCCGCCGAGCAGGCCGCCGAGGAGAAGTGACGCAGCGTCACTGACCCGCTCGAGCATTGGGCCGGGCACCCTCCGGGGTGTCCGGCCCTTGCCGTATCCGGTAGCCTGATGTCATGACTCGTGAGATGACGTTGGCGATTGACTGCGGCGGCGGTGGCATCAAGGGATCCGTCGTTGATGAGCGTGGGACGATGATGGCCCCGCCTCGCCGGGTGCCTACGCCGTATCCGCTGCCGCCGGAGCTCCTCGTGGAGACCGTTGTCGGTCTGGCCCGTGAGCTTCCCGCGGCGACGCGCGTGACGATGGGCATGCCGGGCATGATCCGGCACGGTGTCGTCATTGCCACGCCCCACTACATCACCCGCGACGGACCGCGTTCGCGTGTGCTGCCTGAGCTGGTGGAGCGCTGGGATCACTTTGATATGGGTCGTGCGATTGAACAGGCTCTCGGCCTGCCCACGAAGGTCCTGAACGACGCGGAGGTGGCGGGCGCGGGTGCGATCACCGGCCGCGGGCTCGAAATGATCATCACCCTGGGTACGGGCCTCGGTAATGCGGTGTTCGACGGCGGCCAGCTGGCGCCTCACGTCGAGGTGTCGCAGGGGCCGGTCCGCTGGGGCCTGACCTACGACGACTACATCGGCGAGCACGAGCGTCTGCGCCTCGGCGACGTGCACTGGTCGCGCCGTATTCGCCGAGTGGTCGATGGTCTGCGCCCGATGTACATGTGGGACCGCCTCTACCTGGGGGGCGGTAACTCGAAGCGCATCACGGCCTCGAACCTGCGTCTTATGGGCGACGACGTCATCGTCGTGCCCAACGATGCGGGGATTATCGGCGGCGTGCGGGCGTGGGAGCTGTGAGCACGCGTCGCCTGCGCCTCGACCTGGGCTACGACGGCACCGATTTTCGAGGCTGGGCCGCCCAGCCCGGTCTGCGCACCGTCCAGGGCGAGATCGAAGCCGCGCTCGCCATGGCCTCGCGCCAGGAAGTGACGACGACCGTCGCCGGCCGCACTGACGCGGGGGTGCATGCGCGTCACCAGGTGTGCCACGTCGACCTGAGCGACGAGGCGTGGGCGCGCCTGATGCCCAGGGGAGGGGAGTCCTCCCAGGGGGCCACGGCCTCGTCGATTGTGCGCAGGCTGAACAAGATCCTCTCCGGGCGCTACGGAGAGCGCGCGCGTGGACGCGACCTGCCGGCCGCGCGCGGGACCTGCGATGTGCGCATCTACTCGGCCGCCGTCGTCGACCCCAGCTTTGAC
This sequence comes from uncultured Actinomyces sp., assembly GCA_900556405.1. GTDB lineage: Bacteria > Actinomycetota > Actinomycetes > Actinomycetales > Actinomycetaceae > Pauljensenia. The sequence goes on along the minus strand of USPB01000275.1, from coordinate 607 downwards.
GCGCGCTTTTCTGCCCTCGGCCGGTCCTACGCCTACCGGGTGTCGGATCGCCCCGAGCCGCTGGGCCGATGGGATCGCCTGTGGGTGGAGGACCCGCTCGACGAGGCGGCCATGAACGAGGCCGGGGCCGCCCTCCTCGGGGAACACGACTTCCTCGGGTTCTGCCGTCCGCGCGAGGGGGCCACGACCATTCGGACGCTGCGCACCCTGCACGCTGAGCGCGACGCCGAGGGGACTCTCATCTTCCGCGTTGAGGCGGACGCGTTCTGTCATTCGATGGTCCGCTCCCTGGTCGGGGCGCTGCTCCTGGTGGGCTCGGGCGCGCGCGATACGGACTACCCGGCGCAGATCCTGCGTGCATGCTCGCGCGCTGAAGCCGCACCGATCGCCCCCGCTCACGGGCTCACCCTCGAGGGCGTCGACTATCCCGACCCGTCCCAGTGGGGCGCGAGGGCGCAGCAGGCTCGGGCCAGGCGCGATACGTGCTGCGGCGATGATGGCTGAGGAATGTGACACAGTATTCGTCGCGCTTTGACCGCCGGGCCGAGCACCGATAATATGGCTAGTGCTGTGCGTCAGCAGAGTACCTAGTGTCTCCCACTCGCTA
>USPB01000274.1 GCA_900556405.1 uncultured Actinomyces sp. | reverse complement strand
CACACGATCATCGTCAAGGACGGCCGCTACGGCCCCTACGTCACCGAGGTCCTGCCTGAGGCGGCCGAGGGCGCCGAGGAGAGCGCGAAGAAGACGAAGAAGAGCGCCGTCAAGCCTCGCACCGCCTCGCTGTTCAAGACCATGGACATCGCCACTGTCACCCTCGAGGATGCGCTGAATCTGCTGTCCCTGCCCCGCGAGGTGGGCACGGACCCGGCCTCGGGCGAGGTTATTACCGCACAGAACGGCCGCTACGGCCCGTACTTGAAGAAGGGCACGGACTCGCGCACGCTGGCCTCGGAGGATCAGCTGCTCACCATCACTCTGGACGAGGCCCTGGCCATCTACGCTCAGCCCAAGACCCGCGGCCGTGGCACGGCCCGCCCGCCGCTGCGCGAGTTCGGCGAGGATCCGATCTCCGGCAAGAAGGTCACCGTCAAGGACGGTCGCTTCGGCCCCTACGTGACGGACGGCGAGACCAACGTGACGGTGCCGCGCGCCGAGACGGTCGAGGACCTGACGGCCGAGCGCGCCTACGAGCTCCTTGCCGACAAGCGCGCCAAGGGCCCCGCCCCCAAGCGCACGCGTAAGACGGCCGCGAAGAAGACGACGACCAAGAAGACGACGGCCGCGAAGAAGACGACGACCAAGAAGACCACTGCGAAGAAGACGGCCGCCAAGAAGGCCGCGACGAAGAAGGACAGCTGATGACAGCGCGAGGAGTGTTCATCACCTTCGAAGGTGGCGACGGCTCGGGGAAGTCCACGCAGATCCAGTCGGTGCGCGACTGGTTCGAAAGCCGTGGCCGTGAGGTCGTCGTCACCCGCGAGCCGGGCGGCACCGAGCTGGGCACGGAGATCCGGCGCCTCGTGCAAAACGGCCCCGAAGACGTCGACGCGCGCACGGAGGCCCTCCTGTACGCGGCCGACCGCGCCTACCACGTCGCCACGGTCATCGCTCCTGCCCTCGAGCGCGGCGCGGTCGTGCTGGGGGACCGCTACATTGACTCCTCCCTGGCCTACCAGGGTGCGGCCCGCTCCCTCGGCGTGGATGAGATCGCGTCCCTGTCCGCGTGGGCGACCCGCGGCCTCTACCCGTCCCTGACCTTCCTCCTGGACCTGCCCCCGGAGGTCGGCGCGCGCCGCCGCACCGACGCCCCGGACCGCATGGAGCGCGAGTCCATGGACTTCCACGAGCGCGTGCGCCACGAGTACCTGCGCCTCGCGGACGCCGAGCCCGACCGCATCGTCGTCATCGACGCCGTGGGCACAGTCGACGAGGTCTTCTCCGAGATCCGCGGCGTCCTCGTCGAGCGCTTCGAGGGCGGCTCCGTCACGATCGACGAGGCCTCCGACTCTGTTCCCGCGCCCGCTCAGGACACCCCGGCCTCGTCCTCATCTGAGGTGCCCGCTGCGTCCGAAGCGCCCGCAGAGTCTGAGGCGACCGCAGAGTCTGAGGCGGCCGATTCCCCTGAGAAGCCGCGTCAGAAGAGCGCGGACAAGGGCAGCGCCCGCAAGCCCGCCACCATGGTGGGAGCCCTGGGTGAGTCCCAGGGCGCGCTCTGGGATGAATGATGAGCGTCTGGTCCTCGCTGGTCGGACAGGAAGCGGCGGTCGCTAAGCTCTCCGAGGCCGCGGCCTCCGCCCGCGCGATCGTCGCCTCCCGCGGTGGCGCGCACGCCTCCGACGACGCGCGTTCCATGAGCCACGCGTGGCTCATCACCGGCCCTCCCGGCTCGGGTCGCTCCGTCGCTGCGCGCGCCTTCGCGGCAGCCCTGCAGTGCACGGGCGAGACCGTGGGGTGTGGCCAGTGCGCCGGATGCCGCACGACGATGGGCCGCACCAACGCCGACGTCGTCTTCGCGGCCACCGAGACCTCGATCATTAACGTGGAGACCGCGCGTTCCCTCGTGCTGCAGGCGCAGTCCTCGCCCTCCCAGGGGCTGTGGCGCGTCATCGTCGTCGAGGACGCGGACCGCCTGGGCGAATCCGGCGCGAACGCCCTGCTCAAGGCCATCGAGGAGCCGCCCGAGCACACCGTGTGGCTCCTGTGCGCCCCCAGCCCCGAGGACATGATCGCCACGATCCGCTCGCGCTGCCGCCACCTCGGCCTGCGTATCCCCAC
>USPB01000273.1 GCA_900556405.1 uncultured Actinomyces sp. | reverse complement strand
GCGACTTCGACGTCGTGTTCTCGCCCGAGCGCGTCCTCACCGGCCGCGTCTTCGCTGACCTGGCGCGCTACCCGAAGCTCGTCGGGGGCCTGAGCGGATCCGGCGAGGCGCGCGGCGTTTCCTTCTACGAGGCCGTCCTCTCCTTCGACGAGCGCGACGACCTGCCGCGCCCCAACGGCGTGTGGCCCATGGGCACCGCCGAGGCCGCCGAAATGGCTAAGCTCGCCGAAACCACCTACCGGGACGTCAACATCGGCCTGGCCAACCAATTCGCGCGCTACGCGGACGCTGTCGGCATCGACGTCGCGCGCGTCATCGAGGCATGCAACTCCCAGCCCTACTCGCACATCCACCGGCCCGGCATCGCTGTCGGCGGCCACTGCATCCCCGTCTACCCGCGCCTGTACCTGGCCGGGGACCCGGACGCGACCGTCGTGTCCGCGGCCCGCGCCGCGAACGCCGCGATGCCCGCCTACGCGGTCGCGCGCGCCGCCGCCCTGCTGGGATCCCTGTCGGGCCTGCGCGTCGCCGTCCTGGGCGCCGCCTACCGCGGCGGGGTGAAGGAAACCGCGTTCTCCGGCGTCTTCGGCGTCGTCGACGCCCTGCGCGAGGCTGGGGCGCGGGTGAGTGTGCACGATCCGCTGTATTCCGACGAGGAGCTGGCAGCCTTCGGGTGGGACGCCTATCACCTCGGAGAACCGGCGGACGTCGCCATCATCCAGGCCGACCATGCCGACTACCGGGACCTGACGCCCGCGGACCTGCCCAGCGTGCGCCTCCTCGTCGACGGCCGCGCCATCACCTCGCCCGAAGCCTGGGCGGGCACGCCGCGCATCACAATCGGCGGGGGAACCAGTCCGGCATGCTAGTCACTCTGGCGACCCGCACCTTTACACCCGAGCCTACGGCCGCCGCGCTGCGCCTCGGGGCACTCGCCCGCGCGCTCGCGGTGGGCGGCGATACGGTCCGTGTCCTCACCTCATGCCTGGCTCCCTCCGTCGCCCGCGATGCCCGAGAAGCCGAGAAAACCCAGGCTCCCGAGGACGCTAGCGGTAACGCAGGGGAGGGCCCAGGCCTCGTCGAGGTGCGCCGTGCCCCCGTTCTGCGCGATCGCACGGGCGCGGTGCGAGGATACGTCTCCTACATGTCCTTCGACCTGCCCCTCCTCGCCCGGCTCCTCGTCGGCCCCCGCCCCGATGTCGTCGTCTGTGAGCCCCCGCCGACGACCGGCGTTGCCGTGCGCCTTGCATGCGCGCTCCGCCGCGTTCCCTACGTGTACTACTGCGCCGACATCGTCTCGGATGCGGCCGCGCTCGCGGGGGTTCCCGGCTTGGTCGTGCGCACGGTCGCTGGCCTGGAGTCCTTCGCGCTGCGCGGTGCGCGCCGCGTCATCGCCGTCTCTGAGGGGGTAGCGATCCGTGCCCGTGAGTTGGGTGCGCGCGACGTCGCCGTCGTCCCCAACGGGGTGCGCGTGCCCGAGGCCGTGGCAGCGGGCGTGCCCGACGGCTTCCCCGCCTGTGACGGTCCCGTCTTCGTCTACGCGGGCACGGTCGCCCAGTGGCTGGCTCCCGAGGTCTTCGTCGACGCCTTCGAGCGCGCGCGAGCACGGCTCGGGGATGCGCGCCTGGTGTTCGTGGGGCAGGGGAGTGGGTGGGATGCTCTTGCTGAGCGTGCGCGGGGCGTGACCGGCGTCGACCTGATTCCTGCGGTCAGTGCGCACGAGGCCGACCGGTGGATGGCGCGAGCCACCGCCACGCTCGCCTCGCTGCGCCCGGGCGGATACGACTACGCCTACCCCACGAAGATCCTCGCCTCCCTCGCGCAGGGAACTCCCGTCATCTACGCCGGGCCCGGGCAGGCGGCTCGAGACGTCACGGAGAGCGCCCTCGGAGTCGCGTGCTCTCTCGATGCCGATGAGATTGCCGAGGCCATGGTCGCCCTCGCATCGGGGGCTGCCTCGTGGGTCGGGCGCGATGGAGCGCGCGTCTGGGTGCGCGAGCACCGGTCGGTCTTAGCCTCGTCGCGCGCAGCGGCCGCGGTGGTGCGTTCGGCGCTCGCGTAGGACTGGCGGTTTCTCGGCTCTTCAGAGTTGAGTGTGGGTGGAGGCGTCTAGGCCTCCTGCGATGAGGAG
>USPB01000272.1 GCA_900556405.1 uncultured Actinomyces sp. | reverse complement strand
TGGGGTCATTACTGCGCGCATCACGCGCACCGCCCACCATCCTACCCGTTCGCCTATCCTCACAGCTCACTGGATCCACGGGCGCGCTACCCTGTAAGACGTGAATGCGCTCTCGCGCCATCTTTTAGCCCACTGAAGGAATCCCGTGTCTCACATAACGCAACCGGAGGAAGGCGCCACGGCCTCGTCGCCCGCGCCCGCTCTGTTTTCCGCCAAACGCGTGCGGATCCAGCACATCGCGCGCGCCAAAGCCGAGGGCATCCCCCTCACGATGCTCACCGCCTACGATGCACTCACCGCCCCGATCCTCGAGGCAGCGGGCGTTGACATGCTCCTCGTCGGCGATTCGCTGGGTAACGTGATTCTCGGCCATCGTTCAACGCTACCCGTCACTCTGGAGGACATGGAGCGCGCCACCGCAGCTGTCGCCCGTTCGACCTCGCGCGCGATGATCGTCGCAGACCTGCCCTTTGGTACCTATGAGGACTCTCCCGAGCATGCCTTCGCTTCCGCCGCGCGCCTGATGAAGGCGGGGGCCCATGCCGTCAAGCTCGAGGGCGGTGAAAGCCGCGCACACATCATCGAGGCGCTCGTCTCGGCCGGCATCCCTGTCTGCGCACACCTGGGTTACACGCCCCAGTCTGAAAACACGCTGGGCGGACCGCGCATGCAAGGGCGTGGAGCTGGCGCCGATGCGCTTCGCCGCGACGCCGAAGCCATCGAAAAGGCGGGAGCCTTTGCGGTCGTCTTCGAAATGGTGCCGGCGGGAATCGCGACCGAGCTGACCGCCAGCCTCGCCATCCCGACGATCGGCATCGGCGCAGGCCCGAACACGGACGGACAAGTGCTCGTGTGGTCCGACATGGCCGGCTACTCCGACTGGACGCCCTCGTTTGTCCGCCAGTTCGGCCAGCTCGGAGCGGCCCTGCGCGAGGCCGCGTCCGACTACGTGGAAGCCGTGCGCGAGCGCTCCTTCCCCGGCCCCGACAACTACAAGAACGACTGACACCACCCGTTCGTAGGAGGAACACCCCATGGAAGCATCTGCACTCGCTCGTCGTGCGCCCCTCGGCACGCTGAAGCCGGGCCACGTCTCGCCCATGCGTGCCGTACCCGAGCACATCGAGCGGCCCGAGTACATGTTCCACGACGGACCCGAGCGCGTCACGGCCTCGGACATCAAGAGCCCCGAGACCATTGCGAAGATCCGTGAGGCCGGTCGTATTGCCGCCGGCGCGATCGAAGCCGTCGGCGCCGCCATCGCACCGGGCGTCACCACGGAGGAACTCGACCGCATCGGCCACGAATTCTTGATCGCGCACGACGCCTACCCGTCGTGCCTGGGATACATGGGCTTCCCCAAGTCCATCTGTACCTCGATCAACGAGGTCATCTGCCACGGCATCCCCGACGACCGTCCACTCGAGGACGGCGACATCATCAACATCGACATCACCGCCTACAAGGACGGCGTCCACGGCGACACGTGCGCGATGTTCGAGGTCGGCAGAGTCGACGAGGAGTCACACCTGCTCATCGAACGCACGAAGAACGCGATGCTGCGCGGCATCAAAGCCGTCGGCCCGGGCCGCGAAATCAACGTGATTGGCCGCGTCATCGAAGCCTACGCGAAGCGCTTCGACTACGGCGTGGTCCGCGACTACACGGGGCACGGCGTGGGTGAGGCCTTCCACTCTGGTCTCATCGTTCCCCACTACGATGCCGCCCCCGCATACAACACCGTGATGGAGCCCGGCATGGTCTTCACTATCGAACCGATGCTGACCCTCGGCACCGTCGAGTGGGAGCAGTGGGATGACGACTGGACGATCGTCACCGCTGACCGCTCCCGCACGGCCCAGTTCGAGCACACGATCGTTGTCACCGAGGATGGAGCCGAAATCCTTACCCTTCCCTGATACGCGTGAGCCGAGGCCCGCTTCTGACTCTCACAGTCTGAAGCGGGCTTCACTATTACTCGTGGTTTCCCTTACAATTCACGTACGACGGGCTTCAGGGGCCCGTGGACAACAGGATTTCATTACCCGAGGAGGGGTCATGGCTCAGGTCGCATGCGGCATTGATATCGGCGGATCGGGCGTCAAGGGCGCGCTCGTTGATCTGGAAACCGGCGAGT
>USPB01000271.1 GCA_900556405.1 uncultured Actinomyces sp. | reverse complement strand
CCAGGAAGCGCACGGCGGTGTCGCGCTTCATGAAGTACCAGCACAGGCACAGCGGGTCCACGTTGGACAGGTGGTTGGGCACCAGGAGGAAGCCGCCCTCGGCGGGCAGGTTCTCTTCGCCCGTCACGGTGAACTTGATCCAGGGCGTCATGATGGGCGTCAGGACGCCCTTCGCGAAGGTGTAAAAGCCGGAGACAGCACTCATGGCTTCATTCTACGGGGGCCGCTCCCTGGGCGCGCACGCCCGCATCGACCTCACACGAGGACGGAGACGACTCCCGGGGCGACATCCACGGTGAAGGGAATCGAGGCGACGCGGTCCCCATCTGCCATAGCGATGGTTCCCGCAGGCGCGGCGAAAGAAACGACACGCGCGCTCTCCACCTCAATGGCGGGATGCGTCTTCGCCCGTCCGGCGACGACGCTGGCGAGCACCGGCAGAGCGCGAGACATAGGCAGGGACCCGACGTGGCACACCTCGAGAATGCCGTCGTTCATGTCGGAGGAGTCCACCAGGGTGATACCGCCGCCGAAACGCCCAGAGTTGGACACGGAGGCGATCCAGCCGCTCATGTTGCGCTCGCGCCCATCCACGGTCGCCACAATGTCGGTGGGTTCGTGCGAGGCCAGGGCGGCGAACGCCCCGTAGCCGTACGCCAGCGGACCCGACGTCAGCGAGGACTCGTTGGCGAGAATGTTCGCGCGAGCATCCAAACCAATCGAGACGACACCGAGAGCGAGGCGCACGCCCTCACGCGAACGCACCCACATACCGTCCAGGGGACGCACCCGAGAGGTCAGGGAATCGGAGGAGTCGGCCCCGACCTCGTCGGACGTGAAGCCGAGGCGCGCCAGGGAACGTGCACGGGCCAGCGAATCCGTACCGATTCCCAGCGCGCGGCACAGGTCGTTACCGCGCCCGCCCGGCAGGGGGGCGAAAATCGCGTCGGACTCGTGGCACCCCCGCGCAACCGCGCTCAGGTAGCCGTCCCCGCCCAGGGCCGCGACGATCGAACCCGCCACAACCCCACCGGCGATCGCCACCGGGTCGTCGCCGGGCGTCGTCAAGCGAACCGCGACCTCCCAGCCGCCGCCGCGCAGGATGCGCACGATACGCGGGCCCAGGCGCACGCTGCGCCCGCCCGCCGACATCGACGAGACCAGCAACAAAATGCTGCGTCGCGCGCCCGATGCGCCCGATGCGCCCATGATCTCAGGCGTCCAGGTAGCGCACGCGCGCATCCAGCTGATGGAGCTTGCGCGTGAAGTGCTCGTAGCCGCGAGAAATCACGTCGATACCCGACACGGTGGACGTGCCCGTCGCTGCCAGGGCTGCGATCAGATGCGAGAAACCACCGCGCAGATCCGGGACCTCAATATCCGCGCTGTGCAGCGGGGTCGGACCCGAGATGACGGCCGAGTGGTAGTAGTTCTTCTGGCCGAAACGACAGGGGGTTCCACCCAGGCACTCGCGGTAGACCTGAATGTTCGCGCCCATCTTGCGCAGCGCCTCGGTGAAACCGAAACGGTTCTCGTACACGGTCTCGTGCACGATCGACAGGCCCTCGGCCTGGGTGAGCGCCACGACGAGGGGCTGCTGCCAGTCCGTCATGAAGCCCGGGTGCACGGCGGTCTCCAGGGCGATCGAGTGCAGCGGCTCGCCCGGATGGTAGAAGCGAATGCCATCGGCGTCGATATCGAAGGCGCCGCCCACCTTGCGGAAAGTGTTGAGGAACGTCGTCATGTCGGGCTGGTGCGCACCGCGCACGTAGATGTCGCCGCGGGTAGCCAGGGCGGCCGCCGCCCACGAGGCAGCCTCGATGCGATCCGGCAGAGCCGTGTGACGGTAGCCGGTCAGCTTCGCGACGCCCTCGATACGGATCGTACGGTCCGTGTCCACCGAGATGATCGCGCCCATCTTCTGCAGGACGTTGATAAGGTCGAGGATCTCCGGCTCGATCGCCGCGCCCTTCAGCGTCGTAATGCCCTCGTTGCGCACGGCCGTGAGCAGGGTCTGCTCGGTCGCGCCCACGGACGGGAAGGGCAGCTCGATAATCGCACCGTGCAGGCCGGAGGCGGGACGCGTGATGTGCACGCCGTCGGGCTGCTTGTCGACGATCGCGCCGAACTTGCGCAGCGT
>USPB01000270.1 GCA_900556405.1 uncultured Actinomyces sp. | reverse complement strand
ACGATCAATGGCCTGATCGACGAAGGCGTGTCCACCTTCAAGGCGGGCGACGCTAAGGGCGGCAAGGACAAGATCAACGACGCCTACTACAAGCACTACGAGATCACCGGCATGGAGAAGCAGGTCATGGCCCGTATCTCCGGCTCGCGCGTCTCGCAGGTGGAGATGGAGTTTTCCCTCCTCAAGAAGGCCATGAGTGACGCCGACAGTGCGGGCGTCGACAGCCACGCCACGACCCTCAAGCAGTACATGGTCGAAGACGGCGCGTCCCTAGACGGCGTGGCCCCCGGGTCGGCAGCCCAGGCCTCGTCGGATGATTACAGCCCCGGCGCGTGGGGTGAGGTCGCCAAGACGATCAACGGCATCCTTCAGGATGGCGCCAATGCCTACAAGGGCGGCGACGCCAAGGCCGGTAAGGACAAGGTCAACGAGGCCTACTACAAGCACTACGAGATCACCGGCATGGAGAAGCAGGTCATGAGCCGCATCTCCGGCTCGCGCGTCTCGCAGGTGGAGATGGAGTTCTCGCTCCTGAAGAAGGCCATGACCGATAATGACTCGGCCGCGGTCGACCAGCACCTCTCGACGCTGACGAACTACATCCGCGAGGACGCCAACACCCTTGACGGCTACACCGGTAAGGCCGCCGACAAGACCGCCGACAGCTCGGGCACCTCCCCGTGGATCGCCCAGTTCCTGCCCTCCCTCCTCGTGATTCTGCGCGAGGGCATGGAGGCGATCCTCGTTGTCGCCGCCGTCCTGGCCTACCTGGCCAAGGCCGGACACAAGAACAAGGCCCCGATCGTGTGGGGCGGCGTGGCACTCGCCTTCGGCCTGTCCATCGGCCTGGCTTTCCTCTTCAGCTACGTCACCTCCCTGGCGGGCGCGAACCAGGAGCTCCTGGAGGGCTTCGCGGCGCTCTTCGCGGTCGTCATGCTGATCTGGGTCTCCAACTGGATGATCAACAAGTCCTCCAACAAGGCCTGGGACGAGTACATCAAGAAGCAGACGGACGCCTCGCTGAGCAGCGGCTCCCTGCTGGGCCTGGCCTTCATTTCCTTCCTCGCGGTCCTGCGCGAGGGCGCCGAGACGATCCTCTTCTACGTGCCGATCGTCGCCGCCGCGGGCGACAAGGTCCACTACGTGTGGATCGGCCTGGCGGTCGGCCTCGTGGCCCTCGTCGTTATCTACCTGCTCATCCAGTTCGCGGCGGTGCGTATTCCGCTGCGCCCCTTCTTCACCATTACCTCGCTGCTGATGGCCTTCATGGCCATCACGTTCACGGGTTCTGGTATCGGGGAACTCCAGGAGGCGGACGTCGTGTCCCTGACGCCCATCTCCGGCTTCCCCACCATCGACCTCTTGGGGATCTACCCCCGAGTGGAGAACCTGGCCGCGCAAGCCATCGTTCTCGCCATTATCGTCGGTCTCTATTTCTTCGGAAAAGCTCGCCTCGCCCGCGAGGCCGCCCAGTCGCGGGCTGAGGACTGACTCCTCTCGAGCGACACCGACGTTTCACCCAACCAACACGCACAGGAGATCATCACATGAAGCGTTCTCTGTTCCGCGTCGGCGCGGCCCTGGCCACGCTGGCCCTCGCAGGCACCCTGGCTGCCTGCTCCAACAACTCTTCCTCGTCCTCGAGCGAGAAGCCCGCGGGGCCGGCCTCGGCCTCGGCCTCGGCTGACTCGGGTGCTGCTGCCCCCGGTGAGGATGCTGGCTTCGAAGAGCAGCCCCTCGGCGACGACGTCCATGTTGGCCCGCTCGTCGTGGGTGGCGTCTACTTCCAGCCCGTCGACATGGAGCCCGAGGTGGGCACCCCGGCCGCCGAGTCCTCGATGCACATTGAGGCCGACATCTCCGCCGCCGCCGACAACAAGCTCGGCTTCGGTGCGGGCGACTTCATCCCCGGCCTGACCGTCGACTACACGATCAAGGACAAGTCGGGCACGACCGTCCAGGAGGGCACGCTCATGCCGATGAACGCGTCCGACGGCCCGCACTACGGCCTGAACCTGCCCAAGCTCGACGCAGGCACCTACGACGTGACCTTCTCGATCAAGCCTCCCACGGGCTGGCTGCTGCACACCGACAAGACCACGGGTGTTGAGGGCCGCTTCTGGACCGAGCCGCTCGTCGCCGAGTTCCCGGATTGGCAGTGGGATCCCACGGCCGTCTCCTGGTGATCGACG
>USPB01000269.1 GCA_900556405.1 uncultured Actinomyces sp. | reverse complement strand
TCATGTGCCTCATCGAGAAGAGCCTGCACAAGGTCCTCAAGGGCACCGCGGACTTCCTGCTCACCCCGCTCATCACGATGCTGGTCACCGGCTTCCTGGCCTTCACGATCATCGGCCCCGTCACCCGCGTGGCCGCCGAGTACCTCACTTGGGGCATTAACTGGACCTACTCGACGCTGGGTGTTGTCGGCGGTCTGCTCTTCGGCCTCGTCTACAGCCCGATCGTCGTGACCGGCCTGCACCAGTCCTTCCCGGCCATCGAAATCCCGCTGCTGCCCGTCAACGGCGGCGTCGGCGACTTCATCTTCCCCGTCGCCTCCATGGCGAACGTCGCGCAGGGCGCGGCCGCCCTGGCCGTCTTCTTCAAGACCCGCGACGCCAAGCTCAAGGGCCTGGCCGGCGCCGGTGGTGCCTCCGCCGTCTTCGGCATCACTGAGCCCGCCATCTTCGGTGTCAACCTGCGCCTGCGATGGCCCTTCTTCTGCGCCATGGCCGCTGCTGCCATCGGCTCCGCGGGCGTCGCCCTGCTGAACGTGCGTGGCCAGGCCCTCGGCGCCGCAGGCTTCGTCGGCTTCGTGTCGATCATTCCCAAGTCGATCCCCGCGTACCTGGCCCTCGAGCTCCTCGTCTTCGTCCTGTCCTTCGGCTTCACCTTCGCCTACGCCATGACGCGCGGCAAGGCCGACATGGAGGGCCGCGCGCCCGCCGCCAAGGCTGCCGCTCCCGTGGCCGCTGCGGCTGCTGCTCCTGCCGCCGCTGGTGCGCCTGCCGCTTCCGCTGCCCCGGCTGCCGCTGCTCCTGCGCCCGCCCCGTCTTTCAGCGACGAGGCAGTGGCCGACCTCTCCGTCACCTCGCCTCTCGCGGGTACAGCGATTCCGCTTGAGCAGGTCAAGGACGAGTCCTTCGCCAAGGGTATGCTCGGCCCCGGCATTGGCATCGAGCCCGCCGATGGCCTCGTCGTGGCGCCCTTCGATGGCACCGTGACCGTCGCGTTCCCGACCGGCCACGCCTACGGCCTCAAGTCCGCATCCGGCGTCCAGGTCCTCATTCACGTTGGCATGGACACCGTCAAGCTGGACGGCAAGGGCTTCACGCCCCGCGTCGCCAAGGGCGACGTCGTGCGCCGTGGCGACGTCCTCGCCGAGGTTGACCTCGACGTGATCCGCGAGGCCGGCTACGAGACCGTCACGCCCGTTGTCGTGACGAACAAGAAGAAGCTCGGCGCGATCACCCCGGTCGCGAGCGGGCAGATCCAGCGCGGCGACGCGCTGCTCGACGTGGCCCCCAAGGAGGCCTGAGCCTTCCGGGAGTCATTCTCGACATAACGGGTGGGCGGCATCAGCAGTGCGCTGGTGCCGCCCACCCGTCCGTTGAACCGGCGGAGTCGTATGCACGTTTCGTTGTAGTGGCACTCGTTGTAGTGGCACTCGTTGTGGTGGCACTCGTTGTGGTGGCACTCGTTGCGGGGAGCTCGTGTTCTCGGGCGCGGGTGTCGACCGTACAGTCTGTGGCTGCTGCGAGGCCTGTCGACGGTGAACAAAGGTGTTGGCGGTTTCAAAGTCGCCCCGTCATCGCGTCCGGTCAAGTCCTCTGCGCGAATAAGTTCGCCCTGCTCGGCCTGGTGTGGGTGTGAGCGCGAAAAATTTCGCCCTGCAGGCGTGAAAGAGGCGAAAAACGCCGTTTTTAGGTGTGCTGGGCGAACTTTTTCGCGGAACCGCTGTAGAACGGGGGCGCTGGGAGAGTTTTGTCCCGGTTGGGCTGCTGGCGGGGGCGTGTTGGGGGAGTTTTGTACCGGGTTTGGCGCTGGGTGCGGTACAAAGTTCTCCCTGCTGGGGATCGTTGTGGTGCGAGCGGTACAAAGTTCTCCCTGCTCGGGCAAAACGGGCTGAAATGGGCAATTTTGGGCGTGTTGGGAGAGTTTTGTACCGGTTGGGCTGCTGGCGGGGACGTGTTGGGAGAGTTTTGTACCGGGTGTGTTGATGTGTGCTCGCAGCTAGGCGATCTGCCCGCAGCAAAGGGCTGAACCTGCGGACGGGGGCCTGCTCGCAGATGACGGCCGAACACGCGGATAGAACATGCAGATAAGGGCCGAACACGCGGATAGGTGATGATGATGCGGATAGGTTGTGCACACGCGGATAGGTTATGACGATGCGGATAGCTTATTAACCTATCCGTATGCCAATAACCTATCC
>USPB01000268.1 GCA_900556405.1 uncultured Actinomyces sp. | reverse complement strand
GCGCGCTGCGGCTTCGCCCTGCCCGACCTCTACGACGAGGAATGGCGCCCCCTGCCCGCCTCGGTCGACCAGACCCCCGTCGAGCTCATCCGCCCCGGAGATACCCTCCCCGGCCTCGGATTCAAAGCCGCCCGCCTCATCGGACAGACCTACGCCATCCTCACCCACATGGGCGAACAACCCGGCCCCTGGATGATCGACACCGCGACCGCGCTCTACGACCGCGCCCACGCCGACGGGTGGACGGACGAAGGCGTGGGCGGCATCGTCTACACCCTCGACCCCACAGGCGTTGTCGCCTCCCCCCAGCGCATGCACTGGGTCGTCTGCGAGGCCGCCAGCGCCGCCCGCGTCCTCGCCGAGGTCGTGGACCCCTCGCGCGCCGAGGACCTCGCCGTCGACTACGCCCGCGCCGTCGCCTGGGCCGACTCCCACGCCCGCGCCGGGATGGGACGCTGGATCCACGAAGTCGCGCCCGACGGCTCCGTCTCCATGCTCGTGTGGGAGGGCCGCCCCGACGCCCTCACCGCCGCCCGCATGCTGGCACGAGGCGCCGCCCCGATCCATCTCACAGTCACCGGCGCAACCGCCGCCCGCTCCGCCTCCCAGCCCGCCCCCAGCGCTTCCTCCTGAGGGCCGCGAGGGCGCCCCGGCCTCGTCCCATTCATGCCCGGCTGTGGCATATGTGCGGAGGCGAGGACGCGAAAGCGCCACCGACCGCCTACAATTGGCCCATGGGAGAACTCGCTACACATGATCCTTTCGGCCTCACCGGCCTCACCTACGACGACGTCCTGCTCCTTCCCGAGCTCACGGACGTCGTTCCTTCATCCGTTGACACGAGCAGTCGCCTGACGACAAACATCTCGCTGCGCGTCCCGCTCCTGTCCGCCGCCATGGACACCGTCACCGAGGCGCGCATGGCCATCGCCATGGCCCGCCAGGGCGGCATCGGCATCCTCCACCGCAACCTCTCCATCGAGGAACAGGCCGCGCAAGTCCGCCAGGTCAAGCGCAGCGAATCCGGCATGGTCGAAGACCCGGTGACCGTCGGCCCCGACGCCACCATCGACGAACTCGACCGCCTCTGCGGCCACTACCGCGTCTCCGGCCTGCCCGTCGTGAACGAGGACGGCGCACTCCTGGGCATCATCACGAACCGCGACCTGCGCTTCGTCCCCCAGAGCGAATGGGCCACCCTGCGCGTGCGCGACTGCATGACCCCGCGCGACCGCCTCGTCGTCGGCCAGGTCGGCATCTCCCGCGAACACGCCAAGCACCTGCTGGCCGAACACCGCGTTGAAAAGCTACCCATCGTCGATGAGAACGACCACCTGACCGGCCTCATCACCGTCAAGGACTTCGTCAAGACCGAGCAGTACCCCAACGCCACGAAGGACTCGCGCGGCCGCCTCGTCGTCGGCGCGGCCGTCGGCTACTGGGGTGACACCTGGGAGCGCGCCACCGCCCTGGCCGAGGCCGGCGTGGACGTCCTCGTCGTCGACACCGCGAACGGCGGCGCCCAGCTCGCCCTCGACATGATCCGCCGCATCAAGGCCGACCCGACGTTTGAGGGCATCGACATCATCGGTGGCAACGTCGCCACAACCGAGGGCGCGCAGGCGCTCATCGACGCGGGCGTCGACGCCGTCAAGGTCGGCGTGGGCCCCGGCTCGATCTGCACGACCCGCGTCGTCGCCGGCGTCGGCGTCCCCCAGATCACCGCGATCTACCTGGCCGCCCAGGCCTGCGGCCCCGCCGGAGTCCCGCTCATCGCCGACGGCGGCCTGCAGTACTCGGGCGACATCGGCAAGGCCCTCGTCGCCGGCGCCGACACCGTCATGCTCGGCTCCCTGCTGGCCGGCTGCGAGGAGTCCCCCGGCGAGGTCGTGTTCACCAACGGCAAGCAGTTCAAGCGCTACCGCGGCATGGGCTCGCTCGGCGCGATGAGCTCGCGCGGGCGCAAGTCCTACTCCAAGGACCGCTACTTCCAGGCCGACGTCACCTCCGACGACAAGATCGTCCCCGAGGGCATCGAGGGCCAGGTGCCCTACACCGGCTCCCTCGCCTCGGTGATCTACCAGCTCGTCGGCGGCCTGCATCAGACCATGTTCTACCTGGGTGCCTCCACGATCTCCCAGGTCAAGGCCAACGGTCGCTTCGTGCGCATCACCAGCGCGGGCCTGCGCGAGTCGCACCCGCA
>USPB01000267.1 GCA_900556405.1 uncultured Actinomyces sp. | reverse complement strand
GCCCGGAGCTCCGACGGACGGAGCCCGCTCCCGGTTTCCCGGGCACAGAGGTCCCGCAGAGGCGGGAACCACCCTCAAGGATAGTGGGAAACGTCGCCATTCGTCAAAGGGGCTGACGTGTGGTTCCCCCCTCATCGACGAGGCCGGGGCGACTCAACGCTCACGTCGTTCAGTACCGGGGTGGTTCGTCCCCCTCCTGCGGCGACACGTCTTCCCGTCTGAGTGACTCTCGCAGCGCCCGTCAAGACTCACGTCATCTCATCTGCTGTGCGACGCGGAGGGGCCCGCAGGCGCTTGCCTGCGGGCCCCTCCCCCACGGATGAACGATGCTCGGTCTCACCCGAGGGTTATGATCCGTCCGGTCGACCCCGTAATGGTCACTCGTCCGCCTTCTCAGCCCCTGCCTCGTCGATCGAAGCGTTGGGTTCGACGGTGATCACGGCCTGCGCCTTGCGAGTGCGGTAGCGTCGGATCGCCACCACCTCAAGGCCCAGCAGCGACAGGATCAGGATTCCTGCCACCACCCAGGTGATGTACTCCCACGCGTTGCGGGTGACCTCGGGCTGGCCATTCTCGTACATCCACGAGTTCGCGACCGTGTAGAGGATGTCGTGCGAGGCAGTGCGCAGCGCGGTCACACCCGCCGCATCCTGCACGTTAACCGTCGCGATCGGCATGTCGAGCGTCGCGAGCATCATGTCGCCACCGTTACGCGTGATCTGGTCGGCGTTCTGGTAGCCGTAGCCGGCGAAGTAGTCGGTCAGGACCATGCCGCGGAAGCCCCACTCGTCACGCAGAACATTCTTCAGCAGCGCCGAGTTCGCACCCGCGTACTCGGGGCCAATGTAGTTGAACGCACTCATGATCGCGTGTGCACCACCGTCCTTGACGCCGATTTCGAAGGGACGCAGGTACACCTCGCGCATCGCCTGCTCATTCGTCCAAGTCGCCAGCATGTGCGTGCGGTTGGTTTCCTGATCGTTGAGGGCAAAGTGCTTGAGGAAGGCGTACACACCCTTGGCCTGGGCGCCCTTGATCTCCTCGGCGACCTGCGAGCCGGCCAGCACCGGATCCTCCGAGAAGTACTCGAAGTTACGGCCCGCGTATGCGTAACGGTGCGTGTTCGTGGCCGGCGCGTACCAGCCCGAGACCTGCATGTCGTGCGCCATCGTGCCGATCGCATCGCCGAAGGAGTGCGCCAGCTCCTTGTTGAAGGTGGCCGCCACGGAGACCGCGGAGGGCAGACCGATCGAACCCACGCCCGTGAAGTTGTTGTTCAGCGAGGCAGGGCCGTCCACGTCGGAGACGCGCAGCTTACCGATCGAGGAGATCGCCGGGGAGCCGTAGCCGCCCTTGGAGATGAGCGTGTTCATTTCCTTGATCGTCAGCTGGTCGAGGAGCTGATCCCACTTCGGGTCGTTGTAATCGAGGCCCGCGAGATCACCGAGCACGAGGCCGTTCTTCGCACCCGTCGTCGGCATTGTCGCGCTGCTATCGGCGTCAGCGGCCGCCGCATCGTAGTTCGAGTTCGCGAGGAACTTCGCCTTATCGGCCTCGCTCATCTCGAAGTTCGTGGGGGCAGCAGTTGCCTGCGCGAAGTTGGCGAAGTGGCCGGCACGCGACAGGTAGGTGACATCACCCTTCGCATCGTCAAACTGGTTGGTGGCCACGACCTTGTCACCATCATGCGTGTTATCAGCGGTGTTGAAGGTCTGCGTCGCATCCACCGTGTACGTCTTCTCATCGATCACATCGTGCGAGTTCGAGCGAGCGGAGATCTTGTAGTCGCCGACCTCGAGCACGTACGCCTTCGCGTTCGTCGCGTCGTAGGACGCGAGATCGTCACGGTTCCAGGTGACCGTCAGCGTCTGGGACTCGCCGGGTTCCAGCAGCTTCGTCTTGTCGAACGACAGCAGGTTCGCAGATGCCTTCTCGATGCCACCGTCCGTGTAGGGAGGATTGTCGTAGATCTGCACGACATCCTTACCGGCGACCTGGCCCGTGTTCGTCACGGTCACGTCCACGGACATGGCACCCGTGGCCTCGTCGACCGTGATGTCGCTCATCGACTGGGAGAACGTCGTGTAGGACAGGCCGTAGCCGAAGGGGTAAACGACCTCGTTGCCGTAGTCGATGACGCCCTCCGCGGCTGCCGTCTCGTACCAGCGGTAGCCGACGTAGATCGAGTCGTTGTAGTTGACGAAGG
>USPB01000266.1 GCA_900556405.1 uncultured Actinomyces sp. | reverse complement strand
GACGCCCACCTGGCCCAGCGCGAAGGCGAACTCCTCGCAGCGCGCCGCCCACCGGCCCTCGCGCCCGGAGGGGCCGGCGTGCCCGGCGACCATCTCGGTGCGCAGGATGATCGGACGCTCGCGCGGGTCGCGCGCGGCGACGAGGCCGTGGCTGGCTTCCCCGCTCACGCTCGCCTCGTCAGCCCCCGAATCGCAGCAATTGCAGCGATGCCCAGCCCCGGCCTCGTCCGTGGAGGGAACCTGGCCGGTGGCCTCGCGCAGGCGCTGCACCCACTTGGTGGGCTCGACGAACTCGACGCGCGTGTCGTTGACCGATGTCGTCGCCATGATCGCGGGCAGGAGCGCGCCGTCGGGCACGTTCTCGTACGGCGTGTAGCGGCTCATCGCGTCGAACACGGCGCGCGAGGAGAGCGGATTGCCCCACTCCTCCCACTCGCCGACGGTGAGCGGCAGGGTCGGGTCCAGGATCGTGGTGAGTGCGTCCACGAAGGGCACGCCCGCCAGGATCGCGCGGAAGCGGTCGGGGGCGGCGTTAGTGACCGCGCCCATGAGGAGGCCTCCGGCGCTGCGGCCCTCCGCGACCAGGCGGCCGGGCGCCACCCACCCGGAGTCGACCAGCCAGTCGGCCACATCGATGAAGTCCGTGAAGGTGTGCTCCTTGACCAGTTCCTTGCCGTCCTCGTACCAGGCGCGGCCCATCTCTCCGCCGCCGCGCACGTGCGCGATCGCGTAGACGACGCGGCGCAGGATCGGCAGGCGCAGGGTCTCGAACTCGGGGTCGTAGCTGACCTCGTAGGAGCCGTACCCGATCTGCCAGCCCGCGTGCGTGCCGTCCGGACGCGCGTCGCGGTGGTGGACGAGAGTGACGGGGATGCGGGTCGCGCCGTCGCGCGCGAGCACCCACACGCGCTCCTCAACGAAATCGGCGGGGTCCCAGCCGGGCGCCTCGTGAGTGCGCAGGGTTCGCACGCTCAGCGCCGCGCTTTCGGGGTTCTCGGGGGACGAGGCCGGGGCCGGGTTCGGCAGGGAAACCTCGGCGACCGTCGGGGGCACGGTCTGCGACTGGAACTCCACGCGCAGCGGATCCTCCCACGGGGTCGGCACGGTCGTGATCGTGCGCACGGGGGCGTCCACCTCTACGCGCCGCCACGTGGGCACCTGTTCGCGGCGGTCCCACACGTCCACCTGCGTCAGCGAGTCCGAACGCAGCGAGAGCGCCACGTAGTCCGCGTGGGCCTCGACGTCGGTGATGCGCTCGCCGGGGCCGGGGCTGCGCAGCGGCTCCCACGACTCGAACGGCGTGAGGGGCGCGGGCTCGTCCTCCGGCAGGGGAGTGCCCGGCGTGCGATCCGCCAGGGCCTGCCGACTATACGCGGGGGAAGAAGCAACGCCCAACTGAGCCAATGCCTCGGGCGAACCCCCTGCGGGCAGCATCGCCTGCGCGAGCGCACCCTCCTGCGTGAACCCCGTATGCACGATGAACAGGCGATCCCCCGCCGAATCCGCCGACACCAGCGTGCGGGGGCGCGCCGGCATGAGCGGCAGCGGGCGCACGGACGGGTGGGCGGGCAGCCACAGCCACGCGCGGCCCGCCGTCGACGACGAGGCATGAATGACGACGTGCCCCGGGAAACCCGAGGGGGCGAACCCCATCTCGAAGCCCTCGTCCGGCTCGACCAGCAGCAGCTCGTCAGCCTCGCGAGGCGTGCCCACACGGTGTAACCACACGTCGCACGCGCGCCACGCGTCATCCACGCCCATGTAGATAAAGGACTGCGAATCATCCGCCCACGCGAAACCGTAGCCCGCGTCCACCACGGCCTCGTCGATGACCCGACCCGAGGCCTCCTGCACGACCCACGTGTAGCGCTCATCCCCGCTCGTGTCCCGCGCCCACGCGATCAGGCGCCCATCCGGGGACGGATACAGGTCCGCCAGGCGGAAAAACTCCTGGCCGCGCGCCCACTCGTTCTCATCGACGAGGAGTTCCTCGCCCCGCGTGGGCACGCCCGGAGCGGGGACGAGCGGGATCGGTGCCCCGGCCTCGTCGCGCTCCACCGGCGCGCGGTGATGCGTCGCGTAGGACTGGCTCTCCGTGAAACGACGGAAATACCAGAACTCGCCCTCGCGGATCGGAACCGTCACGTCGGTGAGCGCCGTGGAGGCCTTGACCTCCTCCACGAGGCGCGCGGCCGCCTCGCGCGTCGGCGCCGT
>USPB01000265.1 GCA_900556405.1 uncultured Actinomyces sp. | reverse complement strand
TAACGGCGGATACGGATCCGCCCTCGCCGGAGCAACCCCAATAGGTTACCTCACGGCGAGGGCGGATGTGAAGCGGGAGGCGCTCAGTTAAAGAGCGATGTGACCGAACCGTCTTCGAAGACCTCTTGGATCGCGCGAGCCAGGAGCGGCGCGATGGAGAGGACGGTGAGCTGCTCGAAGCGCTTCTCAGCGGGGATCGGCAGCGTGTCGGTGACGACAACCTCGGCGGCGCCGGACTCGGAGAGACGCTTCGCGGCGGGGTCGGAGAGGATGCCGTGCGTGGCAACGACGATGACCTTCTTGGCACCGGCATTGTTGAGGACGTTGATCGCCTCGGTGATCGTGCCGGCGGTGTCGATCATGTCGTCCACCAGGACACATTCCTTGCCGGCGACCTCGCCGACGACGCGGTTCGCGACGGCGACGTTCGGGCGAGTGGTGTCGCGGGTCTTGTGGACGAAGGCCAGGGGCGCACCGCCCAGCTTCTTCGACCACTTCTCGGCGACGCGAATACGGCCCGCGTCGGGAGAGACGACGGCGGTGTTGGCCAGGTCAACGCGGCCGCGCACGTAGTCCACGAGGACCGGCATGGCGAAGAGGTGGTCGACCGGGCCGTCGAAGAAGCCCTGCTCCTGCGACGCGTGCAGGTCGACGCTCATGATGCGGTCGGCGCCGGCAGCGCGGTACAGGTCAGCCATGAGGCGAGCGGAGATGGGCTCGCGGCCCTGGTGCTTCTTGTCCTGACGCGAGTAGGGGTAGAAGGGAGCGACGACGGTGATGCGCTTGGCGGAGGCACGCTTGGCAGCATCGATCATGATGAGCTGCTCCATCACCCACTTGTTGATGTCGCCCGCGATGGACTGCAGGACGAACACGTCAGCGCCACGAACGGACTCGTTGAAGCGCACGTAAATCTCGCCGGAGGCGAAGTCGTAGGCCGTCACCGGCGAGACCCCACATCCGATTTCCTCGCCCACGGCGTGAGCCAGGTCCATGTGAGCTCGTCCAGAAACGAGGACGAGGTTCTTCTCTCCGGTGGTCACCAGTCCGCTCATGCGGTTGTCTCTCCTTGTGTTGGATCAGGCGCGAGGCGCCGCGATCAATGTGCCGATGGTGCTATATGGCGCAACCATCGTATCGGCTGCAACGCAGCCCTGGCCGATCCACGCGGTGGGAACCACACTGCGGTCCCCGATTTCCGCATCAATCAGCGTGGCGCTAGGACCGATTTCACAGTCGGACCCAACGACGGTTGTCCCCCGCAGGCAGGTGCCGGGGTAGATGGTGGTGTCCGCGCCGACGGTCACGTCGACGTCGATCCAGGTAGAGGCCGGGTCGACGATCGTCACGCCGGCGCGCATGTGCGCCTCGCAGATGCGACGGTTCATCTCGGCGCCAAGCTCGGCCAGCTGGACGCGGTCGTTGGCGCCCGCGCTCTGCCAGTGGTCGGTGAGCTCGAGGGCACCCGCGGTGCGCCCGGCGGGGGCGGCTGCCGCGAGGACGTCGGTCAGGTAGACCTCACCCTGATCGTTGTCAGTGCCCAGCGAGGCCAGGGAGGCGCGCAGGAAATCAGCATCGAAAGCGTAGATGCCCGCGTTGATCTCGTTGATCGCGGCCTGCTCGGGCGTCGCGTCGCGCTGCTCGACGATCGCGGTGACCGCACCCGAGGCATCGCGGATGATGCGGCCGTAGCCGGTGGGGTCCTCAACGCGCGAGGTCAAGACGGTGACAGCGTGGCCAGCGGCCTCGTGGGTGGCGACCAGCTCGGCCAGGGTGTCCGTGGAGAGGAGGGGGACGTCGCCGTAGGTGACGACGATGGTGCCGGAGACGGGCTCGACGGCCTGATCGAGCGCCTCCAGGCCGCACTGAACCGCGCGGCCGGTGCCGGGGATCTCGTCCTGGTCGGCGATAATCGCGCTGGGCAGGACGCGCTCGATTTCGGCGGCGACGACGTCGCGCTGGTGGCGCACCACGGCAACCAGGTACTGAGGGTCGAGGCCATGGGCGGCGCGCAGGGCGTGTCCGATCATGGACAGGCCAGACAGGGGGTGGACGACCTTGGGGAGAGCGGATTTCATGCGCGTTCCCTGACCTGCGGCCAGGACGATGACGGCGGCGGGGCGAGACATGTTCCTCCTCAGGGTCTGCGGTCCCATCGGGACCGGTCGCTCCGCCCCTAGGATTCGAACCTAGACTAAAGGCACCAAAAACCTCTGTGCTGC
>USPB01000264.1 GCA_900556405.1 uncultured Actinomyces sp. | reverse complement strand
GAAACGATTCACGTTAGAATAGACACAACCAATTCCCGTTCAACGATGAAGGGATGTTCCATGAGTGAGACCCCATCACTGGCCCACACGCTGGCCACCACGAGCCAGGCCAGCCCCCACAGAGCCTGCTTCCTCCTGCGCGTGCGCCCCGAGAAACTCGCCGAATATGCCGACGTGCACCAGCGCGTCTGGGAGGAGATGCGCCAGGCCCTGCGCGACGCCGGATGGCGACACTACTCCCTGTTCCTCGAACCGGACACCGGCCTCGTCGTCGGCTACTACGAGGCAGACGACGCTCGCGCCGCTGCCACAGCCATGGAAGACCTCGAGGTCAACACGCGCTGGCAAGCCGCCATGGCCCAGTATTTCCAGCCGGATGGCGGCGCAAGCGCCCACTTCCTCAGCCAATACTTCTACCTCGCCTAATCGCCCACCGAAGCCGGCCTGCGAGGGGCCTTACCGGCCCTCGAGAGGCTGCCCCGGCCTCGTCAATTCACACCCCACACGTCGAAGGAGACGTCATGACCATCCACCTGTCCGACCTGCCCGAAAGCTCCCGCACCCTGCTGCGCGAGCAGACAATCGAGCTGCCAAGCTGGGCTTTCGGTAACTCCGGCACCCGCTTCAAGGTGTTCCCGAGCCCCGGCACCCCGCGCAATGCCTACGAAAAGATTGACGACGCGGCGCAGGTCCATCGGTTCACCGGCATCACACCGCGGGTGTCGCTGCATATCCCGTGGGATGTGGTCGATGACTTCTCCGACCTGGCCGCCCACGCGCGCTCGCAGGGCATCACGCTGGGCACCATCAACTCCAACGTCTTCCAGGATGACGACTACAAGTTCGGCTCCCTGACGAACTCCGACGAGGCCGTGCGCCGCAAGGCCATCGACGCGCACCTGCGCTGCATCGACGTCATGAACGCGACCGGTTCCGATACGCTCAAGGTCTGGCTGGGCGATGGAACGAACTACCCAGGCCAGGACTCGATCGCAGCGCGCCAGGAACGCCTCGCTGACTCACTGTCCGTTATCTACGAGAATCTGGCTCCACATCAGCGCTTGCTTCTGGAGTATAAGTTCTTCGAGCCCGCGTTCTACCACACCGATGTCCCGGACTGGGGCACAGCCCTCGCGCATGTGACCGCGCTGGGTGAGCGGGCTGTCGTCTGCCTCGATACCGGCCACCACGCGCCCGGCACCAACATCGAATTCATCGTCGTCCAGCTGCTGCGCGCCGGCCGCCTTGGAGCCTTTGACTTCAACTCGCGCTTCTACGCGGACGACGACCTGATCGTGGGGGCCGCCGACCCCTTCCAGCTCTTCCGCATCATGCACGAGATCGTCTCCTTCGGTGCCCTCGCGCCCACCTCCGGCGTGAACTTCATGCTCGACCAGTGCCATAACCTCGAAGAGAAGATCCCCGGAGAAATCCTGTCCGCCATGAACGTTCAGGAGGCGACCGCGAAGGCGCTCCTCGTCGACCGCGATGCGCTGGCGACCGCGCAGGCTGAGCATGACGTGCTGACCGCCAACCAGGTGCTCATGGACGCTTTCTCCTCCGATGTGCGCCCGCTCCTCGGTGAGCTGCGCGAAGAGCGGGGCCTCGACCCCGACCCGCTCGCGGCCTACGCGGCCTCAGGCTACTTTGAGCGCATCAGCGCGCAGCGAGTAGGTGGTCAGCAGGCCTCCTGGGGCGCATGATGACGACCGTCGTCGCCATCGACCTGGGAGCCTCCTCGGGACGCGTCCTGCGGGGCGTGTTCGATGGCGAGCGCCTCGCCATCGAGCAGTGCTCCCGCTTCCCGAACGGGCCGGTCGCCGTTCCCGGGCCTCGTCGCGTGGGCGACTCCGGTTCGGGTGGGGTCGGCCCGGCCTCGTGCGCCCGATCCGGGGACGAGGCTGGGGTGGCCTACGAGTGGGACATCCTCGCGCTGTGGCGCGGCATCCTGGAGGGTCTGCGCGAGGCCAGCCTGCGCGGTGCCGTGGACGCGATCGGAATCGACACGTGGGCCGTCGACTACGGGCTGCTGGACGAGGACGGCCGACTGACCGGCAACCCGGCGTCCTACCGCTCGGCGCGCTGCGGCCGCGGCGCATCCGAGGTGCTCGACCGATGGGACTTCTCCTGGCTGTATGCGCGCAATGGGCTGCAATTCCAGCCCTTCAACACGCTGTTCCAGCGCGTGGCCGACCGGGCGGAGCGGCGCGCGGACTGTGCGCGCACGGCGCTCCTGATTCCCGACCTGCTGGCG
>USPB01000263.1 GCA_900556405.1 uncultured Actinomyces sp. | reverse complement strand
CGCAGCTCCCAGCCGCCGCGCAGGGCGGGGGCGTAGAGGCGGGCGCCCGAGCCGGCGGGCTCGACCGAAGTCAGCCCCAGGGCGTCCACGATCGACGAGGTGTCGGTGCCGCGCACGACGTATGTTTCCGCGCCCAGGTCCACGTTCACGCCGCCGACCGTGCCCCGGGCGATCAGGCCGCCCAGGTAGCCGCGCGCCTCGATCAGGAGGGGGCGCACGCCCGCGCGGGCCAGTTCCCACGCGCTCACGAGGCCGGCGATACCTCCGCCGACGACGACAGCGCCGGGGTGGGTGGGGATGGCATCAGGCGCGCTCATCGGGCCTCACCCAGCTCGTGCACCAGCTCCACGATGCGCGTCAGCACGTCGGGGTCGGTCGTGGGCGGCACTCCGTGCCCGAGGTTGAAGACGTGACCGGGAGCGGCCCGTCCCGCGTTGAGAATATCTCGAACAGCCTGTTCGATAACGGGCCACGGGGCCTGCAACAGCGCGGGGTCCAAATTCCCCTGGACGGCCTTTCCGGGCACCTGAGTGACGGCCCACGACAGGTCCGTCTTCCAGTCCACGCCCACGCAGTCGGCCCCAACCTCGGCCATGTCGGACAGGATCGGGGCGCTGCCCGTCCCAAAGTGGATGAGCGGGGCACGCTCGCCCGTCACCTGGCTGACGGCGCCCGCGACGCGCCGTGCGACCACGCGCGAGTACGGCGCGACGGACTCGCGATAGGTACGAGGCGAGAGGGAGCCCACCCACGAGTCGAAGAGCTGCGCGGCGCTGGCACCCGCCTCGACCTGCGAGGTAATAAAGTCGGCGCTCACGCGCGCACACCAGCTCATGAGGACGTCCCACGCGCCCGGGTCCGACGCCGCGAGCGCACGCGCCTCCATGTGATCACGAGAGGGACGCCCCTCGACCATGTAGGCGGCCAGCGTGAAGGGGGCGCCGCCGAATCCGATGAGCGGCGTGGATCCCAGCTCGCGCACCGCCGTCGCGACGCCGTCGCGCACGCACTGGGCACCCTTGGCACAGTCGCGCGGGCGCCCGGTGGAATCGGTCCAGGAGCCCTCCCCGTAGCGATGGCTCAGTAGTTCATCGATACTCTCGCGCGTGCGATAAGGGTGATCGAGGACCGGGCCCACGCCCGGCTTAATCTCGACACCCACACCGGCCAGGCGCAGGGGGACCATGATGTCCGAAAAGAAGATGGCAGCATCCACGCCGTGGCGTCGCACGGGCTGCACCGTTGCCTCGGCGACCACGTCGGGCCGCAGGCAGGCCTCGAGCATGGGCAGGCCCACGTCGGCGCGCAGCTGGCGATACTCAGGCAGGGAGCGTCCGGCCTGACGCATGAACCACACGGGAGTGGGCCCGCGTTGCCCGGTCAGGGCGGCGATCAGCGGGGGCGTCGTCATGTGTCTCCCTTAATTTAATGATGTTTTCATGCGTTAATTCGCGCATTTCCGTCTATTTCCAGTCTAGTTCAAGACAATTTCTCACACGTCGCAAAAGCGTGGAATCCCCTGTCTTTACGCCCATTTATCCGCGGGAGTGCGCCATTTATTTCACCAACATATCGAAATGACACGGCGTCACCAACAGAAATAGCTTCTCTCCACTGCCTGCAAGAAGTCGGTGCCTTTAAATGGACGCGTTGTGACTATTCATGTGCTTTCCGCGGACCACCGCTACACCCCCCTCGACGACATCGCCCGGCTCTCCGGAGCGACCGACCTCGGCCCTACCCTCATGCGCTCGCTGGCGCAGGTGCGCGGAGTCATGGTCCTGCGCACGTGTAACCGCGTCACCATCTACATCGACGCCCCGGCCTCGGCCGACCCCCACGCGCTCCAGGACGCGGTAGAGCGCGAACTCGCCACCGCCGCCCACGCCCCGCGCGCCGAGGTGCAGCTGCGGCACCTGTGGGGCCGCGCCGGCCTCGTCGATCTATTCGCGACGGCATCCGGCCTGGAATCCATGGTCATCGGCGAGCGTGAGATCGCCGGGCAGATGCGCCGCGCCGCGCGCACCGCCTGGGAGGACGGGACCCTCAGCTGCGACCTGGGACGCGCCGCCGAACGGGCCTCGGCCACCTCGCGCCGCGTCGCCACCGAGACCGGGCTGGCGGGGGCGGGCCGCTCGGTCGTCGCCGTCGGCCTCGACATGGCTGCGGCTCACCTGGGACCGTGGGAGGACACGCGCGTGCTCATCGTCGGCACGGGCGCCTACGCGGGGGCGACCGTCAGCGCCCTGAACGCGCTCGGCGCATCGGACGTG
>USPB01000262.1 GCA_900556405.1 uncultured Actinomyces sp. | reverse complement strand
GCCCTCGATGCCGCGTTGGAAGAGCGCAACAAAGCACGCGCCCAAGCACAAGCGAAAGCGACAACCTGGTGCCTCGGCGAAGCAAATACGCCCTCGTGGCAGGCCCTCGAACTCGAAGAGAAATTCCTCGGCAATGCCGCGACCGGTGACGAATCAAAGGGGCCGGGAGTTGCAGCGGCCCGCGCTGCCGTGCGCGACGGAGAAGACCAGATCCCCGTCCTCATCGTCGCTCTGGACGCCGAGCTGGGCAACGTACCAGTGGCTCCCCCTATCAGCGGGGCGCCAGAAGAAGACACCCCTCTCGCAGTCGGTGAATACAACGCTCGAGGGCGTATCGCCGACATCTGCTCGTGGAGTGTCTCACTGCCACCGTGGGCGTTGCGCGCTCGCGGGCAGAGCATCGACGAGGCGGTGGACGCAGTTGCAGGTGCCATCTGGGATGATCCCATCACGACGGAATGGGCGTGTCGCGAGCACCCGTTCCTGGCAGGAGAACTGATCCTCGCGATGTACAAAACCCCCGACGGGGAGCGCCTCACGCGCGACCTGTGCGGACACACATTCACATACTCCACAGAAAGAGGAATGGAGGTGCAGGGTCAATGAAGAACCCTGAGTACAACCTACTCGACGAGCCGTGGATACCCGTACGGCTCGTCGATGGGACCATCGCTGATGTCGGCCTGCTAGAGCTACTGCGGCGCACGACCGACATCGCGGACCTAGCGTGCGAGCTACCCACGCAGAGCATCGCAATTCAGCGATTGATCCTGGCAATCGCGTATCGCGTGGCCACACCGCACGATACGCGCGACTGGGTCAGGCAGTGGGAGGACGGAGCTCCAACAGAGCAGATGATCGAGTACCTCGAACGGTGGAGGGATCGTTTCTACCTGTTCGGGGGTCGCTTCCCGTTCATGCAGGTGGCTGACCTACGTACCGCGAAGGATGCCGTGTCTGGACTGGAGAAGCTGATTGCCGACGTTCCCAACGGCGAGCAGTTTTTCACGACCCGTCACGGTCGCGCACTGGCGTGCATTCCACCCTCGGAAGCCGCACGCTGGTTGGTGCACGCGCAGGCGTATGACCCCTCGGGCATCCGTTCGGGAGCAGTCGGTGATTCCCAGGTCAAGGGAGGGAAAGGCTATCCCATTGGCCCAGCGTGGTGCGGACACCTCGGACTCGTGTGGCTCAAAGGAAAGGACCTTGACGAGACGCTCGTCCTGAACCTGATCCCCGCGTCCACGGCCGCGTTGCGCGGCGTCGACAGCTCGACCAACTGGGGAGCGTGCAGCTGGGAGGATCCCGAACCGGAAAACTCCGTTCGCGGTGACTACTCCCTCCTCGACCCCGCGGGTACTCCGAAGGAGCTGAGCATCCCTCGACTTCTCACCTGGCACTCTCGCCGCATCAGGTTGGTTGGCGACTCATCCGGCGTGACGGGCGTCGTCTTGGCGCAGGGTGACAAACTCGCCCCCCAGGAGATGCGACTCTATGAGCCTCAGAGCCTGTGGAGGTACTCAACCCCGCAATCCAAGAAGTTTAAGACCGACGTCTACATGCCTCGTAAATTCGAGGCGGGCCGCGCGCTCTGGCGTAACCTCCCCGGCACCCTGCCCACCGTAATAACCGTGCAGGGCGTGGACAAGCAGCCCAAGAGGGAGTTCCTCCCCTCCGCGACGCTGTCCTTCCACTACCAGCTCGACAATGCCTCGATTCAGACCAGCTATCCCAAGGTGATGCGGATTCAGGCTGTTGGCGTCACCTACGGTCCGCAGGAATCGACGTTCGAGGATATCTACTCGGACGAGCTGACGTTGTCGGTTGCCGTCATGCGAGTCGAACGCGAGGATCTGTCCGCCGAGATCGACCGGCAGGTTCGCCTGACAGAAGAGGTCGCCAGGGATGTGGGAACTCTTGCGGCGAACCTCGCGCGCGCCGCTGGCGAGAGCGGAGACGGTGCCGGTGATGGGGCGCGGGACCGCGCGAAGGAGCTCTTCTTCTCTGCAGTCGACAGCGATTTCAGGGCTTGGCTGACCCAGGTCGATGGGCTCGAAAGCGCACGGGATGTCGGGTGTCGGTGGGAGCGCACGTTGCGTCAGCACGCGACGGATATCCAGACCGAACTCGTCAGGGGTGCCTCGTCGTCGGCAATCATCGGCCGAAAAGTCGGCAATCGATACATGAACGTCGGTATCGCCGAAAACTACTTCCGGTCGGCGCTCAACAAGCGTCTCCCGGTGCACAACACCAATCAGGAAGGAACGAAATGACCAGCAATGATGCTGCTCCGGAGACCCCTCCGGATGGCG
>USPB01000261.1 GCA_900556405.1 uncultured Actinomyces sp. | reverse complement strand
AGCAGTGCGGCACCCCGCAGGAGATGTACGAGCGTCCCGCCAACGAGTTCGTCGCAGGCTTCATCGGCTCCCCCGCCATGAACCTGGGCACCTTCACGGTCGACGGCGAGTGGGCCAAGCTCGGTCCCGCACGCGTGGCCGTCTCCGAGGCCGCCCGCGCCGCGATGACCCCCGAGGACGGCGGAAAGATCAAGATCGGCTTCCGTCCCGAGGGCCTGGAAGTCGTCTCCGGCGACACCGAGGGCACCATCCCCGTCGAGGTTGACTTCGTTGAGGAGCTCGGCTCGGACGCCTACGTGTACGGTCACCTGGCCGGCGCCGCCGAGGGCGAGGCCCTGGGCTCGGGCGCCGAAGGCACCGGCAAGCAGCTGATCGTGCGTGTCCCCCCGCGCACCGCTCCCGCGCGCGGCGGCGTCCTGCACGTGCGCATCCGCGAGGGCCAGCAGCACAACTTCTCCGCTGCGACGGGTGATCGCCTGCCCGAGTGACGCCTAGCGCTCGCGCACAGCGATAATCGGCCCCGGCCTCGTCCTCTCGTACCTCCTGGACGAGGCCGGGGTTTCCCTGTGCCCGCGTGTGTTCTTGGCCGCGACTAGGTGCAATAACGAGTCAGGGCTATACGTGAGGCGTTCGAGATGCGACAATAGGCCCCATGGCTTTGGACATTACGGCGGCCGCAGTCGACCCCGCCCTTCTGGACCTCCCCTGGGATGTTCCCTTGGAGGAGTGGCCGTCCAGCCTACTCGCGGCACTGCCCCGCGGCATTTCCCGCCACATTGTGCGCTTCGTAAACCTGTCCGGCCGCGTGCTCGCCGTCAAGGAGATCGGTCCGACGGTGGCACACCACGAGTACGATCAACTGCGAGACCTCTCACGCCTGGACGCCCCGTCCGTTCAGCCGGTCGCCGTCATCACCGGACGCAAGAGCCCCGAGGGCGAGGAACTCAACGCGGTCCTCATCACCGAGCACCTGCAGTTCTCGCTCCCCTACCGCGCGCTCTTCTCCCTGTCGATGCGCGAAGACACGGCGACGCGCCTCATCGATGCGCTCGCTCTGCTGCTCGTGCGTCTGCACCTCCTGGGCTTCTACTGGGGCGACGTCTCCCTGTCGAACACGCTGTTCCGCCGCGACGCGGGCGAGTTTGCCGCCTACCTGGTCGACGCCGAAACCGGCGAGCTACACCCGGAGCTGACCCCCGGCCAGCGCGAGTACGATGTCGACCTGGCCCGCACGAACATCATCGGCGAGCTCATGGACCTCCAGGCGGGCGGATTCTTCCCCGAGGACTCCGACCCCATCGACGTCGGCGACCGTATCCGCACCCAGTACGACCTGCTGTGG
Organism: uncultured Actinomyces sp.; assembly: GCA_900556405.1. Lineage (GTDB taxonomy): Bacteria > Actinomycetota > Actinomycetes > Actinomycetales > Actinomycetaceae > Pauljensenia. The sequence continues at coordinate 975 of USPB01000261.1, read as the reverse complement.
AACGAGGTGACCGCCGAGGAGTCGATCCCCAACGACCAGCGCCAATACCTCGTCAACGAGCGCATCCGCCGACTCAACGACCTCGGTTTCGACGTCGCCGAGCTGCACATGTCCACTGACGCCTCCGGCGAGCGCCTCGTCATTCAACCCAAGGTGGTCGACGCCGGCCACCACAACCGCAAGTTCATGCGTCTGACCGGCATGGACGTCGGCGAGCACCAGGCGGCGCGACTCCTGGCCGACCTCGACACGTGGCGTGCCACCAACGGCCTTGAGGGCATCCCTCTCGAGGAGGCCGCCCACGAGTGGATCACCGACGTGTTCACCCCCGTCGTGCGCGCCATTCCGCGCGAACTGGCCGGCAAGCTGGAGCCCGCCCAGCTGTACCACGAGTACCTGGAGCACCGCTGGTACATGGCCCAGCAGGCGGGCCACGATGTCACGCGTGACGAGGCTCTGGCCTCGTACATCGAGACGATCCTGCCCTCCAAGCGCGACGAAGCCGTCCTCATCGAGCCCGGTCCGGGGCGCTCGTCCATATTCAGCGCGGAGTCGAACCCCGACCTATGGTGAAGGGGTACTACTTTTCGCCTCGCTCACGCTAGGAGGATCCATGTCCGAATTCCCCCGCATCATCGCTCACAGGGGCGCGTCCTCGCTCGCGCCGGAAAACACGATCGCCGCGTTCTCCAAGGCCATGGAGGTCGGCGCCCGCTGGTTCGAGTTCGACGTGGACATCACGGGTGACGGCTCCCTCATCGTCATCCACGACGACACCCTCGACCGCACGACGACGGGGTCCGGCTCGTACTACCAGCTCGGGTTCTCCGACATCCGCCGCCTTGACGCCGGCCGCTGGTTCTCGGACACCTACCGTTTCGAGCGCATCCCCGAGGCCGCGGACGTTCTGGCTTTCGCCTACGCGCAGCAGATGGGCGCGAACCTGGAGATCAAGCCCTGCGCGGGCGGGGATCG
>USPB01000260.1 GCA_900556405.1 uncultured Actinomyces sp. | reverse complement strand
CCGAGGACGTCACCTGGGAGGACGTGCCCGGCACCGACGCCTACTCGTGCGGCAACTACCGCGACCACTCGCTGTTCAGCGCCCGCGAGTGGAGCCGCGCGATCCTCGAGCAGGGCTTCTCCCTCGACGCCTTCGAGCGCGTCGACGTCATCCACTGATTCCGGGCGTTCGCCTGGATATGGAAGCGGGACCCATCCGGTGAGGATGGGTCCCGCTGTCGTCTGAGTGCGCGCGAGTGAGCGCGGGTGAGGGGAGTGAGTGCGCGCGCGAGGGGAGCGTTCCCCGAGGGGGAGCCCCGGCCTCGTCGATCAGTCGAGACCGACTGCGTCGCGCACGCGAGCCTCCAGGGCATCCGCCTCGCGCTGCCCGTCGGCATCCAGCGGACCGTCGGCCGTCAGAACCGAGAAGAGCCCGTCCTCGCCGCGGCGCACCCACGCCGTCACTGTCGTTCCGTTGCCCGCCTCCACCTGGGAGTGCAGGACGATCGAGCGGTTCACGAATTCGCTCGTATGACGCATGAAATCCTTCGGGTCGCCCGTTCCGCGTCCCGCCAGGGCCGGGCGTGCCGGGTCCACCCACTCCAGGGCGAAGAGCGAGCCTTCGGCCTCCCAGCGCGCTCGCGCCACGTCGGACCAGGGGAACACCTCGGGGGTGGGCGTCCCCTCGTCGTTCGAGGCCTCGGCGCCGAACACGTACAGGCCCGACTTCGCGGCCACCATCCAGCGCCCGTCCTCCAACTCCAGGCCGGGGGAGCGGCGCTCGCGGGAGGGTAGGGCGGAGGCAAGGGCGTCAGGCAGAGTCGTCATGCGTTGATCGTATCCTTTCTGTAGAAAACGCGCGTATGAGCCTATGCGTACGTGAAAGCGTACGTTATGATGGGAGTGGAAAGGAACACTCATGACTGCTGTCAGCGCCACTGCCGCCCGCTCGGACCTGTACCGGCTCATCGACACCGTGAACGAGGAGTCGACCCCCATCACGATCACCGGCCGTCGTGGAAACGCCGTTCTCATTGGCGAGGCCGACTGGTCCGCCATCCAGGAAACGTTGTACCTGCAGGGGATTCCCGGAATGGCAGACAGTCTGAAGGAAGCCGCTCGCGAAGACCTCGACGACGCCCTCAATGACGTGGAGTGGTAGCGATGTGGCGGGTTGTTTTCTCCGAGCGGGCCGCGAAGGACGCGAAGAAGCTCTCCGCCAGCGGACTCAAGGCGAAAGCTCAGAGCCTCATCGAGGTTCTGAAAGAGGATCCCTTTGCGACGCCTCCCCGCTATGAGCGCCTCGTGGGTGATCTCGCAGGGATGTACTCGCGCAGGATCAACATTCAGCACAGGCTTGTGTACGAGGTCTTCGAAGAGGAACAAACCGTCCGCGTCCTGCGCATGTGGACACACTACGAGTGAGTCTTCCTTGGGGTGAGAACGTCCACAGGGGGCGGGGGAGTGGGTCACATGCCGAAATCAATCGGCCACAATGCGGACTGCGGGCATATTCTGGCCTCATCTTTGTGAAAAACCACGACAGGAGACCTCATGGCATCGACGCAGCATATCCCCACGGAACTTGAGGCTGCCGGCGACCAGGTACTTCCCGCCGCCGACGAGCTGGCCGGTCGTTTCCCCCTGACCCCCAACGCGCATCCGGCGACGCCGGAAGAGTACAACGAGATCATGTCGACCCTGGCCTTCGGCAAGAAGTTCACGGATCACATGGCCCACATGCGTTGGACCCGCGAGGGCGGCTGGAGCGACCGCGGTGTCATCCCCTACGGCCCACTTGAGCTGACCCCCGGCGCCTCCGTTTTCCACTACTGCCAGTCCGTCTTCGAGGGCATCAAGGCCTACAAGCGTGCCGACGGCTCCGTGTGGACCTTCCGCCCCGGCTACAACGCCGCGCGCCTGAACCACTCCGCGCGCCGCCTGGCCCTGCCTGAGTTGAGCCGCGAGGACTTCGTGGCCTCCCTCGTGGACTACGTGCGCGCCGACGTGAAGTGGGTTCCTGACGTCGACGGTTCGTCGCTCTACCTGCGTCCCTTCATGTTCGCCTCCGAAGAGTTCGTGGGCGTCCACCCCGCCGGCGTCGTCGACTACTACGTCATCGGCTCTCCCTCGGGTCCCTATTTCAAGGGCGGGCTGTCGGGCGTGGCCATCTGGGTGGAGCGCGAGTACCACCGCGCCGGCCCCGGCGGCACCGGCAGTGCCAAGGCGGGTGGCAACTACGCGGCCTCCCTGCTGCCTCAGATCCAGGCTGAGGCCAAGGGCTTCTCCCAGGTCTGCTTCCTGGACACCTACGAGGGCAAGTACCTCGAGGAGCTGGGCGGCA
>USPB01000259.1 GCA_900556405.1 uncultured Actinomyces sp. | reverse complement strand
CAACCCGGACGGCGGCTGGAATCAGTACACCGGCTACGGCGTCGCGAGCCCCGCGGCAATGATGAACACTGACCCCAGTCAATACCCCGACATCAATCCCCTCGCTGACAAGGGAGGCGGATCCAGCCCGACCCCCGAGGAGATCGCGCAATACGTCGACGGCGTCGTCCCACCGGCGGAAATCGTCTTCGACAACTCCTACACCTACCGTGGCCTGGACGAATCCGTTCTCGGAGCAACCACGAACCCGTACCCGACACACCTCGGCACGAGCCCGCGCTACCACGCGAAGTAGCAACAGCGCCTAACCGGAACAGTGAGAGGCCGGGACCCCACACAAGGGGTCCCGGCCTCTCGCGTTGGGCACGGAAGGCGCAGCCGCGCCACTCGGCGGGGCAGGGGGGGCGCGCACCCACCTGCGGGTGGCGCGAGTGCCCTGCCCCGGCCTCGTTGTTAGTTCTTCGGCGCGCGACCCTGGGTCAGAGTCGCCAGGCCCAGGTAGCCGGGCAGCGGCTCGTTCATCGTCGCGTTCGCAAACGCGACGGGCACGCCGTTCGGCAGCGGGTTGACGACGCGGATCGCGGCGGTGAGCTGGCGCGCGGAGTCGTTCGCCCGATACTGCGAGGGCAGTGTGAAGCGCGCGGTGACGGTTCCGGTCTGGCCCGGGAGAACCGAGGGTAGCGGGGACTCGAGGGACTGGGTGGCCACAATCGTCTTGTTCGAATCGACGAGGACGACCTCGAGCGGCCACGTCGCGTAGAACGGGGCGGATCCCGTGTTCTTGATGTCGACGGCCACGGTGGCCTTCGCGCCGTGGTACGTCGCCGACGTGCGGGTGGCCTGCAGCGTGTAGCCCATGGCTGCGCTGGCCTGCTGGGCGCGCGTCAGATCGGAGCCCGTGTAGCCGACCGTGAAAGCCTTCTGGTTGATCAGCCACGTGGCGTGCGCGTCCTGAATCGACTCGAGGGCCTTGTAGTCGCCTTCAGGGTCCATGTTCGGGCAGTTGACGGGCTGGGAGAAGAGGCACATCTGGGCGGGCGGGTAGAGCTCGCCGCCGATCGGGCGTGCTGCCAGGCATCCGCTTCGCCGTGCTTCTTCAGCTTGGGAATGAAGTGCCAGCTGACCCCGTGTCGGGCCCGGCCGCTGCACGTGGAGTCATACTTGGCCGCTGTTCCTTGGGGCCGTGTTTGGTCACCGTCCGTTGGCGCCGGAGCCCCACCGTCGGGTGTTGTCGCACCTGACGCCAGGGCTTGTGTGGGGGTTTTGCGTCATGCGAAGCGCTCTGGCGGCGTGTCGCCGGCGTGTCGCACTCTCGCATGGCGCAATTTCCCCCGCCGGGCAGCCTGGCTGAAGGACTTCGCGCCCAAAACGCAGACCACCTCGCCAAAAACGATGAAAAGGGCTGTTTGGGGTGAGGTGGTCTGTGTTTTGGGCAGTTCCTGGGGGTATGGGTGCCCGCGCACGCTGTCAGGCGCCTTGGCCAGGGTGGCTGCGCGCACATCGGCGGGCACGCTGTCGGGCTCCCGGCCGGGGTTCTGACGGGCCGACACGAGCTGCATGCCCGCACGTTAATCCCTGAATGTGCGAGCAAACCCGTTGATACGCACGTAAACCCCTCGACATGCACGTGGGCGCTGCGGCCCACACGCACATCATCGGGCACACGTGCGAGGTGTCGGGCCCACGTGCGCCTTCAGGGGCCCGCGCACGGGGCGCGATTCAGTAGCTACATCAACGAGGCACACACGATCAACTAAAATAGTGACCTTTCCGCGCTACAAAGCTGAAAAGTCGCCCTTCCAGCAACACGTAGTGTCCTATAACCCAAGTGTCCTATAACCCGTGTTTCCTACGCGCCTTGGGTGGACGATGCGTGCTGGTGTCCGACGAGAACGAGGCGGGTCCCTCGGTAGGGTCTCAGCCTCGCGAGTGGAGTGCGTGCGCCGACTCGTTTGGCACGGACGGCTGTCGACGACCGCAATGTTTCATCGTCCTGCAGTCGCGGGAAGAGGACCTCGCGCCCCTTCACGGGCTCCAAGAGTCATCGCTGTTCGCCGCGGCGCTGGTCATCGTATCGGATTGTGTGAGGGTGTCGCGCGGGCTCGTCTCGGTGTGCGTGACGCCCGGCGCGACGAGGCCGGGGCCGCCATTTACGACAGAGTTCCCTTGCGCAAATGGGTGCTATGAGCGCGGCCTGCCCCGGCCTCGTTCCTTGACATTCCGGGGAAAAGTGTGCTCGGTCGCCGAGGTGAGGGTGACCTAGCTAGGCTTTCTTGCGGAATGAAGTGATGTGCACGCTTCATCCACCTTGCACACTCGCGCGGACGCACCCGCGCACCACATGACGGAGGAATGCCGTGGCATCCACCATGCCTAGCGAC
>USPB01000258.1 GCA_900556405.1 uncultured Actinomyces sp. | reverse complement strand
GCCGACGGCCGCGCGGGTGATGCGCACGAGCATCGCGCCGATTCCGGTCGCAAGCGCGATCGCGGGCAGGGTGAGGTGCCACAGGGTATCGACGAGGCCGGTGCCTTCGCCGAAGACGGGGAACCACCCGAGCATGAGCCCGAAGACGTAGAGCAGGACGAGGCCGAGGGCGAAGCCGGGCGCGGACACGCCGACGACCGACCAGCCGACGATTGTCCGGTCGACCCAGGATCCCCGGCGCCGTGCCGCAGCGATCCCGAGGGGGATGCCGACGGCGACGGCGAGGACGAATGCGCCGATGGTGAGCCACGCGGTCAGTGACACGCGCGAGGCGAGAACGTCGGTGACGGGCGTTGCGGAGCGCACCGAGTCCCCGAAGTCGCCGGTGAGGGCGCGGGTCAGCCAGTGCCAGTAGCGCACGACGAGGGGCTCGTCGAGGCCGTAGCGTGCGGTCACGGCCTGGCGGACCTCGGGGGTCAGGCGCCTCGTGCCCACCAGGATCTTCACGGGGTCTCCGGGCACCAGGTACAGGAGCGAGAAGACGAGGAAGGACAGGAGGGTGAGCACCACTGCCGCGCCTGCGAGGCGGCGGAGGATGTAGCGCAGCATTTACTTGGCCAGCTCCAGGGAGGACGCCCACGGGGTCATGAAGAAGTAGGGCGTGTACTGCGTCGGGGTGACGCGTGAGGAGAAGGCCGTCGAGGTCTTGCCCCACCACAGCGGCGAGTAGATCGTGTTCTCCTGGGCGATACGCTCGGCTTCGACGATGTCGGCGACGCGCTTACTCGGGTCGGTCTGGGTCGCCTGGGAGGCGATCAGCCCCTGGACCTGCGGGTTCTCGTAGCGTGCGGGGTTGTCGGGGCCGAGCAGCCATCCGGCCACCTCGCCCGGGTCGCCGGTCGTGGAGGTGTAGCTCATGTAGGACAGGCCGTACGTGCCGCTACCGACCTCGGAGATCCATTCTTCGATCGGCTTGGAGGTGACGGTGAGGTTGATGCCGATCTGCTTGAGGTTGTCGGCGAGCGCGAGGGCCGCGGAACCCAGGTCCGGGATCGAGGAGGGGTAGGTCAGTTCGGCGTCAAAGCCACCTGGCACCTTGGACTGGGCAAGCTCAGCGCGCGCGGCGTCGAGGTCGAAGGAGTCGATGGGAAGGCCCGCCTGGGCATCCGTGGCAGCCTGCTCGCCGATCTCGCTGCCCAGCTGGTCCGGCGGCTCGATGCCCGTCGCGACCGTCGCTTGCCCCTTGAGGATCGAGGAGACGATGGTGGAACGATCGACCGCGTGGGCGATGGCTTTACGCACGTGGATGTCGTCGAAGGGCTCAATGTTCTGGTCGAAGGTGAGGCCCACGTAGGAGCGATCCGACTCGGTCAGGACGCTCACGCCGTTAATACCCTGGAACTGCGACACCTGGTCGATGGGCAGCTGGGTGGCGATGTCGATTGTTCCGTTCTTTTGCGCGAGGAAGCGCGCGTTCTCGTCGGAGAAGAAGTCGAACTCGACGGTCTGAGCGGGCGTGTCCCCGCCCCACCAGGTGCCGCTCTTTTCAAAGACGGCCTTGGAGTCGGGCTGGAAGGACACGGCCTTGTAGGGTCCTGTGCCCATGATGAGGTCGGCCGAGGAGCCGTAGGAGGCAGCCGCCTCGTAGAAGGACTTTTCGGTGATCCACAGTCCGCCGTTCGCGGTGACCGTCCACCCGAAGTTGACGGCGGGTGCGGGCAGCGTGATCGTGATCTGGTTGTCGCCGCTTTGCTCAGCCTGGACGCCGGCGGGCCAGTAGACCGCGGAGGACGGGGACTTGTCGGGGTCCTTGGCGATGTCGATGGAGAAGAGGACGTCGTCGATGGTGACGGGGTTCCCGTCCTGGAAGAGCGCGTCGGGTCGGATGTCGAAGACCCACGTCTGGGCGTCATCGGTGTGGTACGAGGATGCGATCGCGGGGATCAGCTGACCGTCCTTGCCCACGGCGAGGAGGCCCTCGGAGACGACCTGCGCGACGTAGTAGTTGATGATGCCGGTTTCGTGGGCGGTGTCCAGCGTGGACAGGGAGCCCGGCAGGCCCACCGCGATGGTTCCCTCACGGGATGCCGACTGGGCCGCGCCACCGCCGGATGGGGCGCAGGCCGCCAGGGTCGCACACATCATGGCAGCGACGGAGGCGAGGGTGGCTGCTGTTCGTGGGATGCGTGCGATGTGCATCGGTGTCTCCTTGTGTTAGGTAGTGGCGGTAGTGCCGACATCTACGGTATGCACAGGAGAAACGGCGGGAGAAGGATCCTCGTCAGGCGGTCATTTGTAACACCGGTTGATTATGTGTCACACATGTGTCAGGTAGGTGGTGACGACCTCGTGGAGGACCTCGGCGGTCGCGCGCACGTCCGCCAG
>USPB01000257.1 GCA_900556405.1 uncultured Actinomyces sp. | reverse complement strand
TGTGTATCAGCAGTTGCAGCAGCTGGTTCGACGTCGCATCGGGCCACTTCTGGCGAGCCATCGCAAGGAATCCTGCGACGATGGGGGTGGAAATAGATGTTCCGTTACTTTGAACTAACGCCCCGCTCGGATACTCACGAGCAGTTAACGGACCGCCCACCGCCGCAGTTGTGACCCCCTGTCCCCAGGAGGAATATGTTGCCCGCGCACCGTTTGTATCAACCGCAGACACACCCACGACACCTGACCAATACGACAGTCCATCTGCGGTTTCATCTCGAGCTTCGTTACCAATGGCGTCGGTAATGATAACCCCTTGGCTAATAGCTCGGGCGACTGCCCACTTTATCCCGTTACCATGGTCTTTCGAGCCTGTTGCATTAGTAATGATTGACGCACCATCGTTAATCGCATGATTAATGAGAGATGCGTTGGAGGTAAGGTCAAGCCCCTCAGGAGTGATACAGTCACTCCCCACGGCGCTCGTCTTATCCACGTTGACATATGACAGCAAAGAGACCTTTGGCGCTACACCGTATTCATTGGCAACTAATACGGACGCAACCGCAGTACCGTGATTCTTGCTTTCTATGCTTGCGTCGACAGTGCATGGGCTCTTATCTGAAATATGTGCATCACGCAGCTCCGGAGCAGTCACATCAACTGGCCCATCAATCATCGCGATCGTGACACCTTCACCCGTGTAGCCCTTGGCCCTTGCTTGGTCGAGGTGGTAGTACGCAAAGTAGGGCTGATCGGCTGCGGTGATAGTGTCTGCTGCCTGTGCCGGAGCAACGGGAACAGCAACGAGTCCCAGGGCGAAAGCGGACGCAGAGGCAACAGCGAGCGAGATGCGCATGACCTTGTGCTGAGTGGTCACCATTGGCGGGGATCCCATCCGTCGTCCTCACGCTTCGCGGGGGCCAGGTCCTTGTCCGATCCGTAGGTCTGCGACATGGGATTCACGTAGCCTTCGGCCCCGACGCCAAGCATTTCATTCACGACCGCTACCTCCATTGCCCCGGCCTCGTCGTTATCGACAGAAGTTACGGCAGCGGCTTGACCGCGCGGTGCAGGCAGGCGATGCCGCCGGTGAGGTTGCGGTACTCGACCTCGCTCCAGCCGTTGGCGGCGATCATGCGGCCGATTTCCTCCTGGGCGGGCCATTGGCGGATCGACTCGACCAGGTAGTCGTAGGCGCCGTCGTTCGTGGAGGCCACGCGGGCGATCGCCGGCATGACGGTCGACTGGTAGACGTTGTACAGGCCGCGGAAAATGCGCGAGGGCGGCGTGGAGAACTCCAGCACCACGAGGCGGCCGCGCGGGCGCACGACGCGCGCCATTTCACGCAGCGCGAGCTGCGGGTCCGGAATATTGCGCAGGCCCCACGAGATGGTGACTGCGTCGAAGGTGCCATCCTCGAAGTCCAGGTCCATGGCGTTGCCGTGTACGAACTCGATCTCGGGGTGGCGCTCACGGCCGACCTCGATCATGCCTTCGGACAGGTCGCAGGCGACGACTTCGGCGCCGCCCTTGGCCAGGGAGGCCGACGACGCGCCGGTTCCGGCCGCCAGGTCGAGGATGCGTTCGCCGGGGTGCGGGGCGACCGCCTTGCGCAGGGCGGTCATCCACACGTTGTTCAAACCGCCCGTCATCAGCGTATCCATCGCGTCGTAGCGGGAGGCGACGGAGTCGAACATCGAGGCGATCTCTTCGGGAACCTTGCTCAGGTCCGCGCGCGGGGATTCAGTCATGCGTCAATACTCGCACGTCTTCCAGCACTGTGCCGCCCCTGCTCCTACCATGGAACCCATGCACAACGACTTCGGATGCTCGCGCCTGACCTTTCGGGCGCTGGCCCTACCCCCGCAGCACCCGGGGTCTACTTGCTCACTGACGTCCCTGCTTCCCGCGTCAGGGGGCGCCGCCTGGCTGGGTGAGCGCCGCCAGATGATCGGCCTGGGACGTGCGCTCACGCTCGAGTCCGCGGCCCCGGGTGCGATCGCCGAGGTGCGCCGCGCATGGGAGGCGACCCCGGCCTCAGCTACCACCCCGACCGCTGACGCAGCACGCCCCGGCGAGGCCACCCCGGCCTCGTCCTGCGCCCCGCACGCTGACGCAGCACGCCCCGGCGAGGCCGCCCCCGCCTCGTCCCCCGTCGGCGGCGCCCCCTCCCCCGTCCTTTTCGCCTCCTTCGCGTTCCGCTCCCCCGCCCGCTCGGTCGCGTTTGTGCCCGCGCTGACTCTCATCGACGAGGCCGGGGCCCGCTGGGCGATCACGGCGGGCATCGGGGACGCCCCGGATCCGCTGGCGGCGGTTGACGAAGCCCTGGCCGAGGCGAGGCCCGCCCCGCGCGTGCCGGAATCCCTGACGTTTGGACACGGGTC
>USPB01000256.1 GCA_900556405.1 uncultured Actinomyces sp. | reverse complement strand
ATGACAACGACATCGTGAATCTTGCCGACCTGGTCGCCCAAAGGGTCGAAAACACTGGTGCCAGCGAGCTTTCCGATGTAGACGCGCCGACTCTTGGTGCCTAGTTCAATAGATGCAATGCTCACATAATCATCTTAGGCTGTTGACAAAGAAAGAGTAACGACGAGCCGGTCGCTGCATGAACAATGCGTTCCATGCCACCGAGGCCGTGACGAAGGAGAGAGAGTATGGCTGTCGTGATGGACCCGCAGATGCCCACGGGCACGGAGGTGGCTTCCTACCAGACCTACGCCCAGGCGCGTGCGGCCGTTGATTTCCTGTCGGACAGCGGATTTGACGTCTCTTCGATCACGATCGTGGGAACGGACCTGCACCTCGTGGAGCGGGTGACGGGACGCCTGACGATCGCTCGCGCGTCGATTTCTGGCGCGTCGAGCGGCGCGCTGTGGGGCGCCCTCGCCGGCATGTTCATGTCCGCAGGTCAGAATGCTGGCGGTACGGGAGCGTGGGTCGTGGGTGGCATCCTCGTCGGCGCGCTGACGGGCATGGCCCTGTCCGCCCTGGCTTTCATCATCCGAGGACGCAGCCGAGACCTGGTCTCCTCTCAGCAGGTTGTCGCCCTGCGTTACGCGGTCCTCGCGTCGGCCGATATCGACCGCGCGTACCAGCTTCTCCAGCGCACCCCCGGCAATCGCGCGCGCGTCGTCCGCCAGCGCACGGAGGAGCAGCGTCAGAAGAAGGATTCCGTCGGCTTCTTCCCCGACGGTCGCCCCCGCTTCGGCGCGGCGACCAAGGACGGTGAGGTGCCCGGGGGCTCGCCCGACACCGATGCTCACGAGGCCGTGGCCACGTCCGCCGCGCCCGAGTCGCCAGCGCCCGCGGTGACCACCCCCGAGAGCGCGCCCGCCGAACACGAGGACGCCCCGGCCTCGTCCCGAGAGGACCAGACCGAGGCGTAACCTCAGCGTCTACGCGCCTAAATCAGCGGGACTGAACCGAGGCGATCCACTCCTCCACGTCCGCGATCGTGCGCGGGATGTCCTCGGAGATACGCGTGACGGTGCCGTCGGCGTTCACCACGACGTCGTCCTCGATACGCACGCCGATGCCCCGGTACTCCTCGGGGATCAGCAGGTCGTCGGCGCGGAAGTACAGGCCCGGCTCGATCGTGAAGACCATGCCCGGCTCCAGCAGCGCGCCCTGGTAGAGCTCGGCGCGAGCCTTCGCGCAGTCGTGCACGTCCAGGCCCAGGTGGTGGCTGGTGCCGTGCGGCATCCAGCGGCGGTGCTGCTGGCCGGTGGTGGCCAGAGACTCTTCCGGTGTGACGGGCAGGATGCCCCACTCATACAGGCGGGCGGCGATGACTTTCATGGCGGCGTCGTGCACGTCCTTGAAGCGGCAGCCCGGCTCGTTTGCGCGCGCCAGGGCGGCCTCGCAGGCGTCGAGGACAGCCTGGTAGACGCGAGCCTGGACCTCGGTGAAACGGCCGTTGACGGGCAGGGTACGCGTGATGTCAGCCGTGTACAGAGAGTCGACCTCGACGCCCGCGTCGACGAGCACGAGGTCCCCGTCGCGCACCTCGCCGTCGTTGTCGATCCAGTGCAGGGTGTTCGCGTGGTTACCGGAGGCCGCGATGGTCTCATAGCCCAGGCCGTTGCCCTCCTCGCGGGCGTTGGCAGCGAAAGCGCCCTCGATGACGCGCTCGCCGCGGCGGTGGCCCACGGCGCGCGGCAGGACTCGGATGATGTCCTCGAAGCCGGCCTTGGTGACCTCGACCGCGCGGATCATCTCCTCGAGCTCGAAGGCGTCCTTGATGAGGCGGATCTCCGAGAGGTGTTCTTCGAGGGCCTCGTCCTCCTTGCGCGCGTCCTCGCCCGCGGGCAGCGAAGCCTGCGTGCGCACCTCGTTCACCATCGCCTCGACGTGTCCATCCACGCCGCGCACGACGCGCAGCTGCACGGTCCCGGCATCCTTGGCCAGCACGTCGCGCAGCGTGTCGATGTGGCGGGTCTCCAGTCCGGTCTGCGCGCTGACCTCTTCGAGCGAGGGACGCGCGCCCACCCAGAACTCGCCGTAGCGCGGATCCGCGTAGAACTCCTTGGAGGAACGCGAGGCACGCGGCTTAAAGAAGAGCAGGGGAGTGTGCGTGCCGTCCTCGTTCGGCTCCAGCACCAGGACGGTGTCCGGCTCCTTCTCGCCGCCCAGGCCCGACAGGTGCGCGAACGCGGAGTGCGCGCGGAAACGGTAGTCGCAATCGTTCGAGCGGACCTTGTAGGGGCCCGCGGGCACGACGAGGCGCTCGCCCGGGAAGGGCGCACCGGCCTTGAGGGCACGGTCGGTCAGGAAGTCGGCGACGCGCTCGCGCTCGGGCAGCTCGGAGGGGCGAGGCCCCCA
>USPB01000255.1 GCA_900556405.1 uncultured Actinomyces sp. | reverse complement strand
CCGGCCAGGAGGACCTGCATGCCGGGGGCCAGCTCGCGCACGGCCTCGTGGTGGCCGACGTATGAATGGAAGCGGTCGGGCGTGCCCTCCAGGAGCGGGTCGTCGCGGCCCGCGTCGGTCTTCGTCAGCGCGATGCCACTGATTTCCTCGCCGTGGTGGGTGTCGATGACGCCGCCCAGGTGCAAGGTGAGGGTGCCCAGCCCGTAGCACAGGCCCAGGATCGGGAAGGATTCGCCCAGCGCCCGGTCGTAGAAGGAACGCAGCCAGGCCTCGGCGCGCACCTGGCGTTCTTCCTTCAGGTGGTCGTCGGCGTTCGCGTCCCACGGGGATCCGCACACGAAGGCGCCCGAGTATTCGGACAGGTCGAGGTCGGGCAGTTCCCTTTCCATGCGCACCTGTCGCACCTGGTCGAGGGTCAGTCCCGAGAAACGAGGCAGGTCGGCGGTCTCTGCGGCCAGGACGGGGCCGTCGTCGCGCGAGGTCAGCATGAGGAAGGGCTTGGTCATGCCCACCATGCTATCGACTACCTGCGCACATGCAGAAGGTGTCCGCCTTCCAAGCGTGTGTGACGGACGCAGATGTGGGCGGCCTCTGCCACACTGGGAGCATGTTGATTCTGCACACCTCCGACTGGCACCTGGGGCGCACGCTGCACGGCGCGTCCCTGGGCGACAGCGCGGACGCGTTCATCGAGTGGCTGGTTGCCCTGGTGCGTGAGCGGGGCGTGGATGCCGTGCTCATCTCGGGCGACGTGTTCGACCGCGCGGTTCCGCCCTTAGATGCGCTCGCGCGGATGCGGCGCGCCCTGCGCGAGCTGACGGAGATCACGACGGTCATCCTGACGTCGGGGAACCACGACGGGGCCGCGCGCCTGGGGCTTTTCGCCGACATGCTCACCCCCTCGCTCCACGTGGTGACGGACCCCGAGGCGATCGGCACGCCCGTCGAGGCCGGGGGCGCTCTCGTGTACCCGATGCCCTACCTGGAGCCCGACCTCGTGCGCCAGTCGCTGTCGGACCTGGATCCCAGCGGTGAAACCGACCTGCCCGCTCCCCTGCCCCGCTCCCACCAGGCGGTTCTGGCGGCGGCATTGCGCCGGGTGCGCGCGGACCTCGCGGCTCGGCGCAGCGCGGGCGACGAGCGCCCGGCCATCGCGATGCCGCACACCTTCGTGACGGGGGCCCAGACCTCGGACTCGGAGCGCGACATTCAGGTGGGCGGCGTCCCTTCCGTGTCGGCAGACCTGTTCGACACCCTCGGGGCTGAGGAGCCGCTGGCCCACGGACTGGACTACGTAGCCGCCGGGCACCTGCACCGCCCGCAGGATATCTCGGGGGCGTCGGTGCCGATCCGCTACGCGGGCTCCCCCATCGCGTATTCCTTCTCCGAGGCCGGGGCGACCAAGTCGATCACTCTCGTGACCACGGACGCCACCTCGGTGACCGACATCGAGGTGGTGCCCATCCCGACGCTGCGGGGCATTGCGGTGCTCGAGGGGACCATGGATGAGCTGCTCGCGGATCCCGACGAGGCCACCACGGCCTCGTACGTGTCGATCACGGTCACGGACGACGCGCGCCCCGAGCGCATGGTTCCCCGCATCCGCGAGGTCTACCCGCACGCCCTCGTCGTCGTTCACCGCCCCTCGCAGGCCCCCTTGCTGGCTCCCGCGATGACCGTGCGCGCCTCCCGCGATCCGCGCGAGGTCACGGAGGAGTTTTACGAGGCCGTGGGCGGGCGCGCCCTGAGCGCGCAGGAGCGCGAGCTTGCCCTGGACGTGTGGACGCAGCTTCGAGGAAAGGACATGCAGTGAAGATTCGGTGGCTGCGTATCACGGGCATCGGCCCCTTCGCAGGGACACACACGGTCGACTTTTCGGCCTTCGAGGACTCGGGCCTCTTCCTGCTGGATGGCCCCACGGGCGCGGGAAAGTCCACGCTCATCGACGCGATCACCTTCGCCCTGTACGGGGACGTGGCGCGCACGAAGGACGCGTCGAAGGACCGCCTGCGTTCCAATCACATCTCGGATTCGGATCCGTCGGAGGCGGACCTGGTGTTCGAGGTGGCGACGGGCATCTACCGGGTGACGCGCACCCCCGCGTACACACCGGCGGGTAAGAAGTCGCAGCGCAATTCGAAGTCGACGCTCACGCGGGTCGTGGAGGATCCGGACGCGCCGGACGGGTGGCGCACGGTGGAGCCGATCGCCTCGGGTCCGCGCGACGTGGGCTACGAGATTCCGCGTATCGTGGGCCTGGATAAGGACCAATTCCTGCAGACGATCGTGCTCCCGCAGGGCAAGTTCTCCCAGTTCCTCAACGCCACGTCGGATGCTCGCGAACAGATCTTGCGCGACATTTTCGACACGCAGATCTACGTGGACTTCACGAAGGCCCTCGTCGA
>USPB01000254.1 GCA_900556405.1 uncultured Actinomyces sp. | reverse complement strand
ACGAGTAGGATCACACCGTGCGAGAGATAGCCCTAGACACCCAAGCAGCCACCACTGTCGCCATCATCGATGACGGCTGCGTCATCGGCCGCGCCCAGAACGATTCTGGACGTCACCACGCCGAATCCATCACCCCGCTTGTGCGCGAGGCGCTCGCGGCAGCAGGTCTGCCTGCGCAGCTCGCCCACGCCGGCGTTGATCGCGTCCTCGTGGGCACCGGGCCCGCCCCCTTCACCGGGCTGCGCGCCGGCCTCGTCTCCGCCCGCGTCCTCGCCTCGGTCGCCGGGGTGCCCGTCTACGGCGTGTCCGCCCTCGACATCATCGCCCGCCAGGGCCTTGACCTGCTTTCCCCCGACACCCGCGTCTACGCGATCGCCGACGCGCGCCGCCGCGAACTCTACTGGGGCTCGTACGTGGCCGCCGGACCCGACGACGTGACTCTTGAAGGGCGTCTCGAGGTGGGGGATGTCAGCGCGCTCCTGGGCGCCATGCGGACTGCCCCCGGCCTCGTTGTCGCGGGAGCGCCGATCCCCGCGCACAGCGCCGACGCGCTCGCCCGCGCGGACCTCGGACCCCAGGTGAGCCTCGACCCCGCCGTCATGAGCCGTATCGTCGCCACGCGTCTGTCGCGCGGCGAGGAGGACCGTCTGCGCACCGACCCCCTGTACCTGCGCCGCCCCGACATCCAGGGCCAGCCCACCGCGCGCCTGTGAATGCTGCGCTGCGCGTCGCGGGACCGGGCGACCTCGAACTTTTCGCTGCCCTCGAGGCCGAGGTGTTCGCCGAGGACCCCTGGACCCCCTACATGATCGCCGAGGAGCTCTCTTCTCCGGCCTCGCGCTATTGGATCGCCACTGATGAGTCCGGCGACGTCGTCGGATATGGAGGCGTCAAGGTCGGCGGAGATCAGGCTGACGTCATGACGATCGGCGTGCGCCCCCACGCGCGCGGACAAGGCATCGGAGCGACGATCCTCGGCGAGCTCCTCGCCTGGTCGCGCGAGGCCGGCGCGCGCGAGATTTTCCTCGACGTGCGCCCCTCCAACGAGGGGGCCATCGGCCTGTACGAGTCCCGCGGATTCGTCGAAATCGGGCGCCGCCCGCGCTACTTCCGCAACCCCGTCGAAGAGGCCGTCGAGATGAGGGCGCCTCTGACCTGACGCGATGCGACGGCCGCCACTAAATAGGTATGGTCGATGTATCAAAATTCGTGTCTTGCGACCCCTGTTTTCGGGGTCGATGGTCCTAGGTGTTTTCCTTGCAGCGCCGACGCAATCCGCCTGACATAACCGCGGAAAATAGCCGAAAATGACACCGTGTCGAGATCCTTCGTGGTCGGCCTCGTGCCATGGTCCTACGAAGCGGACGAAAAGCGTCGATATGCTCATTCCATGGCCACTCAAAATGTCGCAACGAAGAAGCGCCGCGCGTGGACCACCAGCGTCTTTATTAAGCAGCTGATGGCCGTCTCGGGCTTCGTTTTCGTTTTCTTCTTGCTGTTCCACTCCTACGGCAACCTCAAGATGTTCCTGGGTGCGCAGGTCTACAACGACTACGCGCACTGGCTGCATGAAGAGGCTTTCGTGCCGATCTTCCCGCACGGCGGATTCATCTGGGTCTTCCGCGCCGCCATGGTGCTCATGCTCGTCATCCACCTGTGGGCCGCCGCCTACACCTGGAAGCGTTCGCGCCGCGCCCGCTCCACCCGCTACGTCGTGAAGAAGTCCGTCACGGACTCCTACGCGGCCCGCACCATGCGCATGAGCGGTGTCCTCATCCTGCTGATCCTGATCTTCCACATCGCTCACTTCACCACCGTGAGCCTGCCCGCGAAGGTCGCGAACTTCGGCGCTGACGTCACCACTCCTTACGACCGCATGATCGCGTCCTTCCAGTCGCCGGTCCTCGTGATCCTCTACGCCGTGTTCGTCGGCTGCGCGTGCATCCACGTGTCCCACGGCTTCTGGTCCATGTTCCAGTCGCTCGGCTGGGTGCGTCCCGCGACCCGCAAGCCTCTGGTTGTCCTGTCGGGCCTGGTTGGTCTGGTCATCTTCGTGATGTTCATGGCCCCGCCCGTCGCCATCGTCACCGGCTTGATCCACTGAGGAAGGGCACGCAATCATGACCGATACACTCATCCACGGCCTCTACCGTGAAGGCGAGAAGATCGCCGACACGAAGGCCTCCCACGACGTTCCGATCGCTCAGCGCTGGGAGCAGCGTAAGTTCACCGCCGCGCTGGTCAACCCCGCCAACCGCCGCAAGCTGCGCGTCATCATCGTCGGCTCCGGCCTCGCGGGCGGCGCAGCCGCCGCCTCGCTCGGCGAAATGGGCTACAACGTCGACGTGTTCTTCTACCAGGACTCCGCCCGCCGCGCGCACTCCATCGCCGCGCAGGGCGGTATCAACGCCGCGAAGAACTACCGCAACGACAACGACTCCGTCTACCGTCTCT
>USPB01000253.1 GCA_900556405.1 uncultured Actinomyces sp. | reverse complement strand
TCGGCACGGAGGTCAGGACCTCGTCGCCGTTCTTTTCCTGCCACACGGTCCACGTCGTCGCACCATTGACGCCGGCAGTGGTCACCTGGGACTCGCCCACGAACAGGTCGGCGCTGGTTGTCGTCGTCTCGCTGAAGGGGATTTCAACGGTTTCGGTGGCTTCGCCGCGGGTCACGCGACTCACGTTGATCGTGAGTTCGCCAGTGGAGCCGTTGGAGACGGTGACGCGATCCAGGGGGTGCACGGAGACTCCGGCGGCCTCAAGGATGGCGCGCGCGTCCTGGCCGGGACGTGCGGCGACTTCGCGGGTCGAGCCGTCCACCGTGACCGCGACGTTGCGGGCGCGCGAGACGAGCGGGGTCAGCTCATCGCGGGACGAGGAGCGGTCCGCCGCGAGCGAGACAGCCGAGCCGAGCGGCGCAGCGTCGGCGAGGATACTGTCCGCAGAGGAGGCCGTGGTCCACAGTGTGCGTGTCTGCCCGTCGACGTTCACCGTGTAGGCCTTCGAGGTGCGCACGACGATCGTGTCGCCGTCGCGCACGGCCTCACCCGGGCCGGGCTGCACGAGGTCGTTGCTGCCAACGCTCACGCCGGCGGCTTTGAGCGCATCGCCGACAGTGTTGCCCCACGAGGTGACGGGACGGGACACGCCGTTCACCTCAAGCATGACGGAGGTGTGCGAGGAGGCGACGCCGACGCCGGCGATGCCGAAGACACCCGCCGAGGCCAGGGCCGCGACTCCGAGAACGGCGCGCGGAGAGGGGGTAAAGGAGCGCAGTCGGCCACCGAGGACGTGCAGGGCGCTGGCGGCGGACGCACTCAGGGAGGTGCTCAGATGATGGCTCACAATTCTCCAGTTACTCGCTATTGGTACTGCTGGTCAGCTTAGCGTGAGTGCCCGCTGGCACGCCAGAGTCCTGGCGTGCCAGCGGGCAATGTCACGTCAGACGAGGCCGAGCTTGTAGGCGCAGCCCCACTGGCCCCAACCGGAGCGCTGCTGGAGCATGCGCGCACGCATGGTCTGCTCCTCGGCGGAAGCATCGGAGGGCAGGCCGGATCCGCCCACGGAACGCCACGTCGGCAGCGAGAACTGATACATGCCGTAGTAGCCGTTGCCCGTGTTGATCGAGGGGTTACCGCCGGACTCGCACTGAGCGATGGCGGCCCAGATCGCCGCATCGTCGCCGGAGACGGCAGCGGGAGCAGAAGCGGACGAGGAGGAAGCGGAGGAACCGGAAGAATCAGACGAGGAGGACGACTTCGAGGCGGTATCCTCAGCCTTCTTGGCCTTCGTGCCCTTGGAGACGATGCGCTTGGTGGGCTCGGTGCGCGTGGTGGACAGGACCGCGGAGACGGTGACGTTGCCGTCGACGGTCTCTTGATAGGTCTCGGTGACCTCAGACCCGGCCACGCCCTCCTGGATGGTCTTCTCGGTGCCTTCTTCGGCCTCGGCGTCCTCGCGCTCTTCGGTCTCGTAGGGGATCTCGGTCGTGGAGGACACGTTGCCGCGCACGACGCGCGCGACGCGCAAGGTGGCCTCGCCGCCGTTGTGTTCCAGGGTCACGCGGTCGATCGGACCGGCGCTGATGCCGGCCTTCTCGAGGATCGCGGTCGTGCCTTCGTCGGAGGAGGCGACGACGTCGGTCGTGGCGCCGTCGGCGATGACGTGGATCGTCTCGCCGGCCTCGGCGACGGGCATCTCGGCGCGGGTGTAGGAGCGGTCGGCGGCCATCGACGAGGCGGACGCCGGCAGGGCCGCGAGCACGCCGTGGATGGACGAGGCGGTGGACCACGCGGTGGTCTGGTTGCCGTCGACGGTCACGTTGTATTCGGTGGCGGTACGCACGACGACGGTATCGCCGTTCGCAACGCTCTGATCGGAGGCGGGGGCGACGAGGTCATGGGCGCCGACGGAGACACCGGCTGTGTTCAGCGCGTCGCCTGCGGTCGTGAAGAAGCCGGATACGTCGTGGGTGACGCCGTCAACTTCGACGGTCACGTGACGATAGGAGGTGCCGATGGCGGTAGCAGCGGTGCCGGCCACCAGGAGGGCCGTCGCGGCGGCGACGGAAATAACGGTTGTGCGGGAGGGCTGAACGCTCACGTGTCTCCAGACGTTGAAGGTTCCGCTTCGAGGGTCACATCACCGCGTTTGCCGCGGGCTGCGGCATGTGCGGGCGGGTCGCTCGAATTGGACTGACACACCCACCGTAACCAATTTGTTATCGTTGTGCGACCATTTTGACGCAATTCACCAGCATGTGGGCACCGTTCGGCACAACGCGAAAGCCTCGTCAAACCCGCGTCATCATGGGAGAAAAGGCCCCTTACCAGGCGCCATAGACCGCCTCAGTGTTCGCCCGCAGCTGGTCGCACGCCGCCTCCTCGCTGACGCCCCACTGGTCCGCAATGAAACGCACGGTGTGCGCCATGACGTAGGAGGCGTTGGGGCAGCCGC
>USPB01000252.1 GCA_900556405.1 uncultured Actinomyces sp. | reverse complement strand
GACGTGGTCTTGACGACCGTGCCGACGAAGCGCTCGCCGACCTCGGGCATCTGCGGGTTCGCAATCTGGTTGACCATCGTGCGGGCAGCCTCGGCCGAGGCGCCGTCGGAGGAGGCGATGTAGACGGTGCCGTCGTCCTCGATGGTGACATCGGCGCCGGTCTCGTCCTGGATCTGGTTGATCATCTTGCCCTTGGGGCCAATGACCTCGCCGATCTTATCGACGGGGACCTTGACGGTAATGATACGAGGAGCGTTGGGGCTCATCTCATCGGGGCCGTCAATCGCCTGGTTGATGAGGTCGAGGATCGCCAGGCGGGCGTCGCGGGCCTGGGCCAGCGCGCCGCGCAGCACCTGGGAGTCGATGCCGTCGAGCTTGGTGTCCAGCTGCAGGGCCGTGATGAAGTCGCGGGTACCGGCAACCTTGAAGTCCATGTCGCCGAAGCCGTCCTCGGCGCCCAGGATGTCGGTCAGGGTGACAGCCTTGAACTGGCCGTCGACCTCGCCCGTCATGAGGCCCATCGCGATGCCCGCGACGGGGGCGCGCAGCGGCACGCCGGCCTGGAGGAGAGACAGAGTCGAGGCGCAGACGGAGCCCATCGACGAGGAGCCGTTGGAGCCCATGGTCTCGGAGACCTGACGGATCGCGTAGGGGAAGTCCTCACGCGACGGCAGGACGGGAACCAGAGCGCGCTCGGCCAGGTCGCCGTGGCCGATCTCGCGGCGCTTCGGGGAGCCGACGCGGCCGACCTCACCCGTGGAGAACGGGGGGAAGTTGTACTGGTGCATGTAGCGCTTGGCGTTGACGGGCGACAGGTTGTCGATCTGCTGCTCCATGCGCAGCATCGCCAGGGTGGTGATACCCAGGATCTGGGTCTCGCCGCGCTGGAAGAGGGCGGAGCCGTGCACGCGGGGCAGGACCTCGACCTCGGCGGAGAGAGAACGGATCTGGCGCGGCGTACGGCCGTCCATGCGGATCTCTTCGCGCAGGGTACGGTTACGGATCGTTGCCTTCTCGAGCGAGCGGAAAGCAGCCTTGAGGGCCTTCTCCGACTCGGGGAAGCGCTCGGCCAGAGCGCCCAGCATCTCTTCCTTGACGGCGTCCACGGCCTCGTCGCGGGCGAGCTTGCCCTCGGTCAGCAGGGCCTGAGCGATTTTCTCGGCCGCGTACTCCTCGACCGCCGCGTACTCTTCGTCGGTGTAGTCCAGGAACAGCGGGAAGTCGGCGGTCTCCTTGGAGGCCTTCTCGGCCACCTTGATCTGAGCCTCGCACAGCGCCTTGATGAAGGGCTTGGCGGCCTCGAGGCCGTCGGCCACGACATCTTCGGTGGGGGCGGTAGCGCCAGAGTGAATGAGCTCCCACTCATTCTTGCCGCCGCCGGCCTCAACCATCATGATCGCGACGTCTTCGGAGCCGTCTTCCTTCGTGACGATGCGGCCCGCGACAACGATGTTGAACACGGAACGCTCGAGCTCGCTCCAGCGCGGGAACGCGACCCACTGGTCATCGATCAGGGCCAGGCGGGTGCCGCCGATCGGGCCCGTGAAGGGCAGACCGGCGATCTGGGTGGACATGGACGCGGCGTTGATCGCCAGAACGTCGTAGGCATCGTCCGGATCGATCGTCAGAACGGTCTCGACGACCTGAACCTCGTTACGCAGGCCCTTGACGAAGCCGGGGCGCAGCGGGCGGTCGATGAGGCGGGCGGCCAGGATGGCCTCGGTGCCCGCGCGGCCTTCGCGGCGGAAGAAAGAACCGGGGATGCGACCCGCGGCGTACTGACGCTCTTCAACGTCGACGGTCAGCGGGAAGAAGTCGAACTGGTCCTTGGGGTTCTTGCCCACCGTGGTGGCGGACAGAACGGTGGTGGAATCGTCCAGGTAGGCCAGGGCAGAACCCGCGGCCTGCTTGGCGAGACGGCCGGTTTCGAAGCGCACAACGCGCTTGCCGAAACGGCCGTTATCGATAATCGCCTCTGCGGCGATGATGTCGGAGCCTTCCATCATGGGGCGTTTCTCCTTGGGTTGTTGGTGTCGCGCTCCACTTCGGCCTTCGATCGAAGCCCACGGATAAACGCTCCGTAGGCCACTGTCGAAAACCGGCGGCTTGTGCGCGAAAAATAACGGTTTGCCCGAGGCGGGCGTGTGAAAACCGGCCCGTCTCCGCTACGGGAGGCGGGCCGGCCCAAAATCAGCGGCGCAGGCCGAGACGCTCGATGAGCGAGCGGTAACGCTCGATGTCGATGTCAGCCAGGTAACCCAGCAGGCGGCGACGACGGCCGACCAGCAGCAGCAGGCCACGACGGGAGTGGTGGTCGTGCGTGTGGGTCTTGAAGTGCTCGGTCAGATCCTTGATGCGGCGGGTCAGCAGCGCGATCTGCACCTCGGGGGAACCGGTGTCGCCCTCGTGGGTAGCGTACTCGGCGATGATCTGGTCCTTGACGTCCTTGCTCAGCGGCACAGGCTTCTCCTTTGT
>USPB01000251.1 GCA_900556405.1 uncultured Actinomyces sp. | reverse complement strand
CCGAGGCCGTGATCTCCGTGTGCGGCCCGGACGTGCGCTGGTGCGGCAACGAGGCAGGTTCGGTACGAGCCAACGAATGGTCGGTGGTCCCCGCTTCACTGCGCGAGGCAGAACGCACCGCAGAGAAGTCGCAGAAGGCCGACGACGGCGAATTCTCCCGTCAGGTGGCCTCCGGCGACGAGGACCTCGGCTCGCGCGAGGCCTTGGCCGACTACTCTGGCCCCCTCGCCTGGTACCCCGCCGAGGTCAACACCTCGACGCGCAAGGGCTGGTTCCACCACGACGTCGAAGACTCCCAGGTGCGCAGCGTCGACGAACTGTTCTCGATCTGGAAGGGCTCGGTCGGCGGCAACGCGACGTTCCTCTTGAACGTTCCCCCGAACCGCGACGGCCTTCTCGCCGATGCCGACGTCGAGGTTCTCGCGCGCCTCGGTGACAAGATCGCTGACTTCCGCTCGCGCCGCATCGACGCCTCCTGCGAGGACAAGAACAACGACGTTACGCTGCGCTTCGACGCACCGCGTAGCGTTAGCGCCATCGTCCTTGAGGAGGACATCGCCCAGGGGCAGCGCATCGACGAGGCCGTGGTGACCTCGTCGATGAACGGCGAGGAAGACCGAGAGATCGCTCGCGTGCACTGCGTGGGCTACCGACGCATCATCACCCTGGAGACGCCCGTGACCGCCACCCAGGTACGGGTGACGGTCACGAAGAGCAGGCAGGGCTTTTATCTGGCGGACGTCTACGCGGTTCGCGCCTAGGCCTCAGCGCGGCGTGTTCGCAGCGGTCCGTACGACGATCTGCGAGGTGTCTTCGGTCAGGTAGAGCTCATCGTCGGGCGTGAGGCGGATGCGCTCGAGTTCCATCGGGCTCAGGTCAGCGGCGACGCCAATTCCGTAACCGTCGCGAACCTCGATAACTGCGAGGGCACCGTTGCGGCGGCGCGCGTCCTCGTATTCCTCGACGAGGTCCGCGGGCAGGCGGCCGGCGAGCTCGCGTCGGGCGGCGATGACGCGGCGCAGTTCGTCGTCTGCATCGGCGACATCGGCCTCGAACTGAGCCTTCAGCGCCTCGATGTCGGCGGCAATGGCCTGAGCCTCGGCCTTCATCTTGTCCTGTGCGGCCCGAGCGGCCTCGACACGTTCCTCGGCCTCCACCTGATCGTCCTCGAGTTTGGCGAGGCGACGATCCATTTGAGCGATCTCATGCTCCATCAGCGAGATATCGCGCAGGGGCACCTGGCTGTTGTCGATACGTGCCTGCTGGCGCTTGCGGCGCTCGGAGACCTTCGCGATCTCCTCTTCGATGCGCGTCACTTCGCGAGTGGTGTCCGCGATGACCGCGTTCTGGCTGATAGCTGCGCGCTGCAGGTCGGCGACGCGACCGGCAAACTCGCGAACCGTCGCGTGCGCGGGGTGAGAATCGCGCTTGTGGCGCAGCGCCGACTCCTTCTGGTCGAGCTTCTGGAGCTCGAGGAGCTCGAGCTGGTCGGTGTGCGATGCTTTCACGCTAGTTCTCCCTGGGTGACTCGGTGACTGGTCCATGGCTCGGTGACAATCGTAGAGACTTCCACGCGAAGTTCCACATCGGCGGCGCTGGCGGCCTCGCGAAGCTTGCGTGCGAGGACGGGCAGCCACGGTGACTCCGTCGCCCAGTGCGATCCGCACAGCAACGCGGGCGCACCGCCCTCCAAGTGCTCTGATGCCGGGTGGTGACGAAGATCCGCCGTGAGGTAGACGTCTACTCCGGCAGCCCGGGCGCTCTCAAGCGCGCTATCGCCTGCACCGCCCAGCACGGCCACGCGACGCACCGGGGTCGCCTCGTCTCCACCGACGAACAGGCCGGAGGGACCTGCGGGCAGCACGGATGCGACATGGTCGGCGAAGGATCCAAGCGTCGTCTCCGCAACGGTGCCAACGCGACCCAGGCCGATCTCGCCTCCCTCGGCGTCAGTGCCACATGGCTCCAACGGAACGGTATCGCGCAGACCGATGAGATCGGCGAGCGCCGTCGCGACACCGTCACAGGCGACGTCCGCGTTGGTATGCGCATTGAACAGGGCGATACCAGAGCGGATGAGAGTCGTGACGACGGCGCCCTTCGGGTCGGTCGCGGGCAGGAAGGACGCGCCGCGCAGGAGCAACGGGTGGTGGGTGATCACCATGTCGTAGGAGTTCCCATCGCCTCTAGGACCGGCCACGGCCTGGTCAGCGATGGCAGCGGTGGGATCGAGGGCCACGAGGATCGAACGCACGGGCGCGTCCGGGTCTCCGATGATGAGCCCGACGCGATCCCACGACTGGGCCGTCGCCGCGGGATACCAGGATTCCATGAGAGCCATGACGTCGCGGACGGTCCAGGTGGTGGCGGGTGCACCGACCGGGATATCGGGCGCACTGAAATGAGACGAAGACTGCATGCGCCAAGCATACCGGACCCCCATCTAGCAAGGGACCCTGCCCGCGACTATGATCACAA
>USPB01000250.1 GCA_900556405.1 uncultured Actinomyces sp. | reverse complement strand
GGGATTCACCGTTTTCGGTCTTGCCCTTGGGCCAGGACCAGTCGTGGTAGCGCGGACGGTGGACCATGAGGACTTCGATGTCCGCGGGGTCGATGACCTCGCCGGGGACGGTGACGCGCGCGGGGTCCGTGAAGCGCCAGACGAGTGCGCCCGCAGAGCGAACGAGTCGCTGGGGGCGTGGGGCTGGCATCGGGCGCATAGGGAATAGGGTAGTCGCCCGGGCGCGCCCTTGCCCTGGTGGGCGCGCCACGTCACCCCGGGTCACGCCCGGTGCGAGGCGCCCCGGCCTCGGCGGCGAGGGGTCAGTCGAGGGTGCCGACGGCCGCTTCCCGCGCGGCGACGTCGAGCTCGTCGGCGGTGACCAAGAGTGCGGAGTGGCGCATGGTGACGCGGTGGGCGAGCGGGTCCGAGGGGTCTTCGATCCACAGGGCCCCGGCCTCGCCGGCGGCAAGCACGCGCATCGCCCGCGACGCCTGGGCGAGCACGTACTCGAGGTCGTCGTCGGTCAGGTCGCCGCGCAGCAGCGAGTCAATTTCCTCCATGATGAGGCCCAGGGAGCGCAGCTCGACGGGGGCCTCGAGGCCCTGGATGATGGGCGCACGCATCCCGTCGGCGTAGCGCTCGGCCACGAGAAGCGGGTCGCGGTGGTACCACTCGTGCAGCAGGTAGACGCGCCAGAGCGCCCCGGGGAGGGTGAACTCGGGGCTGCGCGACCACACGTGCGCGATCGTGTCGACGCCGCGGGTGCGCACGGTCTCACGCAGGCGAGCGACGTCCGCGTCGGTGAAGGTCTCGTCTCCCACGCCCATGAGGGCCCAGGCGGCGGTGTGCGCGACGGCGGCGGTGGCCGCGGGATCTTCGTCGCCGACGATGGCCTCAGCCCGGGCTGCATCGAGCATGGCGGGGCGTCGCGGCATCTTCGATTGGGCCATGGGGACTTCTTCCTCCTACAATGGGGCTGCTGGGCCTATAGCTCAATGGTAGAGCAGCGGACTTTTAATCCGTAGGTTGGGGGTTCGAGTCCCCCTGGGCCTACTGGTCGCCTCGGAACGTTCCGGGGCGTTCACGCTATCTGCGGGCGCGCGCCCGCGCTGGAGGTGCAGCATGGATCCTCGTTTTTCTCGCGCGTACGGCGCCCTGGCTGGCCTGGCGCTCGGCGACGCGCTGGGCATGCCGACGCAGGCGATGTCTCCCGAGCAGATCCGCGCGGTGTACGGGCGCATCACGGGCCTCGTCGATGGTGACGCCTCGCAGCCCTACGCGCCGGGGATGCCGGCGGGGTCGGTCACGGATGACACGGAGCAGGCGCTGCTGATTGCGTCCCTCCTGGTACGAGGCCGGGGTTCCTCCTCGGGTCGCGTGGCCCTGGGTGCGGTCGAGTTCGCCCACGCCCTGCTGGCCTGGGAGGATTCGATGATTCGGCGCGGCTCACTCGACCTGCTGGGCCCGTCCACGAAGGCGGCCCTCGAGCGCGTGCGGGCGGGCGAGGACCCGCTGACCGTGGGCGGGGCGGGCACCACGAACGGCGCGGCGATGCGCGTCACCCCGATCGGAATCGCCATGCCGACAGCGGATCCGCAGGCCTTCGCCGAGGCCGTGTGGTCGTCGTGCCGGGTCACCCACGCGACGCGACAGGGCTTCCAGTCGGCGGCGCTCGTGGCGGCGGCCGTGTCCATGGGCATCGACACGGCTCGCTCGACGAGTCCAAATCTGAGAGGCCTGCTGTGGAAGGCCGTGACCTACGTCGACTCCCTTCCCGAGCGCGGCGCATGGACGCCCGACCCGGACGTCGTCGCGGCGACGCGCAGGGCGATGCAGCTGGCCAGCAACCCTTCGTCGTCTTCCCTGGAATGCCTCGTCGAGCAGGTGGGCACGTCCGTGGCCTCGGCCCACGCGATCCCCATGGCCTTCGCGCTGCTCGCGCGCAATCCCTCCCCGCAGGCTCTCATGGATGCCGCCAACCTGGGCGGCGACACCGACACGATCGGCGCGATCGCGGGCGCAATCCTGGGCGCCGCCCTCGGGGTCGAGGTTCTCCCCACAGACAGCCTCTCGAGGATCGAGGAGGTTTCCCACCTCGGCCTACCCACTGTCGCCGGGGAGCTCCTCGAGCTGCGCGATCAGGCGCTCGCCGGCCGCCAGGAGGAGTCTCCCACGGATGCGTCGTCAGCTGCCGATCCCGAGGTTTCGTGCAGCGTCACTTCGCCGGAGGAGCAAGCCCCAGCCTCGTCCCCCTATTCCGGGGTGGGACGCGTCGTCCTCATGGGGCAGATCCTCGTGGACCGTGTCTTGCAAGGCACCGGCCCGATATACGGCGGTGGAACCGGGCGGGGCACAGACGAAGGCGTGCACGTTGGTGCTGGTTTCAGTGTTCTGGTGGCGGCGCGGCGCATGGGGGCCGAGGCCGTCTCCCTCAGCCCGATCGGTGACGGCTCGAACGCCTCGCTGATCGAGGAGGCCCTCAAGCGCGAGGGAATCGTCGACGCAGG
>USPB01000249.1 GCA_900556405.1 uncultured Actinomyces sp. | reverse complement strand
CGGGCTTGCCGTCAATGAGCATGTGGTCGGCCGGTCCCAGGGACTTCGTGCCGTCGGCGTTGCGGCGCGTGTACAGGTTGAGGATCGCGACGAAGCGGTGCCAGGCGACGCCCATGCCGGTCTGGATGCCCACGACCGTCAGCCAGGTCATGGAGGTGATGACCTTGAGGGCGCTGACCAGGACGATTGCGTTCGACAGGGATGCGGCCGAGGAGGAGGCCGCGGCCGCAAAGAGCGTGCCCAGCCAGGCGGTGAGCGGGAAGTGCAGGGCGGTCGCGTGGGTCTCGAGGCCCGGGGTCACGCTGAAAAGCGCGTATTCGAGGCCGCGCAGGGCCACGACGCACGCGCACACGATGAGAATGACCCACTCGACGAAGAGCGCCTGCCAGCGGGTCGAGCCCAGGAAGCGGGAGGCCAGGCCGCGCGGGGAGGAGTCGCGCGGGTGGGGCTTGGCGAGGGACGAGGGCGGGGTTCCTTCCGGGTCAGCCGCGGCGGCTGCGGCGTCGGGATCGTCGTTGGACAGGGCTGCCTCGGCGGCCGTGCCGCGCCCGGCGCGCTGGCGCACGATCATCAGGGCGATGATGCCGGCTAGGCCGCCCCACGCGAAGGCCTCGGTGAGCCACTCCCACGGCGCGAAGTGTCCGAGGATGGGCAGCGTGAAGGTTTGGACGCGCAGCTGGGCGTACCCGGTGACCAGGGTGAGGAAGAGGATCGGGAAGGAGACCATGACGAGCCAGTGGGCGCACCTGATCCAGGGGCGGCCCTTGAACTCACGGTGGGTCAGGGCTGCGGAGATGACGCCCCAGAGGCGCTTGCCCACGGGGGTCAGGCGCCCCGGGTCGGGCGTGCCCGCGCAGACCGTGCGCCACATGTGGGTCAGGCCTCGCGCGAACGACAGGACGGCCACAGCGCTCACCAGCAGGGCGAGTCCCCACATGATGGCGCTCAGCGTCGGATTGGCCACGTTTCCTCCTCAAGATTGCTGCACTCCATTGTGGCATCTCGACCCAGAGGAGACCGATTCTGCCCCGCAAAGCGTGCGCAATTACGCGCTGCGCGTCGGGTTTGCTGGGCCTGCGTGTGCTCGCCACAACGTGGATATATGCCACGAGGAGGGAAAAAGTATGGGAGAGTGAGAGCGTGCTTCCCGTCTCGCAGCCAGACTTGACACTGTCCGACCAGGAACTCTTCGGAGACGATCACCCGCACGATCACTGCGGGGTCTTCGGAGTATGGGCCCCGGGCGAGGATGTTTCCCGCCTGACCTACTTCTCCCTCTACGCCTTGCAACACCGCGGCCAACAGAGCGCCGGTATTGCGACGTCGAATGGCAAACAGATCCTCGTGTACAAGGATCAGGGCCTCGTGTCGCAGGTGTTCTCCGAGCAGTCCCTCCAGGGCCTGCGCGGCCACATCGCCCTGGGTCACGTCCGCTACGCGACGACCGGCGCGGACGTGTGGCGCAACGCCCAGCCGACCCTGGGACCCACCCCCACGGGTACCCTCGCCCTGGCCCACAACGGCAACCTCACCAACACGGTCGAGCTGCGCGAGCTGGCCTCCGAGATCGCCGACGACGGCGAGGACTTCGAACGCGGCGCCTCCACCGACACCTCCCTCGTGACCGCTCTGCTGGGCATGGCCGACCGCATCCCCGGGCCGACCCCCTTCATCGCGTCCCCGTCCGTGACGCCCGGGCACGCGAGCGCGGACCAGGCCGCCCCGGCCTCGTCGATGGACGACCTGGAGCCCGCGCCCCTCGTCGGCGCCGCCCTGAAGGTCCTGCCGCGCATCAAGGGCGCGTTCTCCCTGGTCTTCATGGACGAGCACACGCTGTACGCGGCACGTGACCCGCACGGCTACCGCCCGCTCGTGCTCGGACGCCTCGCCTCCGGGTGGGTCGTCGCCTCCGAGACCGCCGCCCTGGACCTGTGCGGCGCGACCTTCGTGCGCGAGGTCGAGCCCGGCGAACTCATCTCGATCGACGCCTCGGGCGTCCACTCGCGCCGCTTCGCCGTGCGCCGTTCTAACACCTGCGTCTTCGAGTACGTCTACCTGGCACGCCCCGATACGACCATCGGCGGGCGCCGCATCGTGGCCGCGCGCCACGAGATGGGCGCCGCCCTCGCGCGCGAAAACCCCATCGAGGCGGACCTGGTGATCCCCACGCCCGACTCGGGCACGCCCGCCGCGATCGGCTACGCGCAGGAGTCCGGGATCCCCTTCGCCCAGGGCCTGGTCAAGAACGCGTACGTGGGCCGCACCTTCATCCAGCCCACGCAGTCCCTGCGCCAGCTGGGCATCCGCCTCAAGCTCAACCCCCTGCGCGAGGTCATCGAAGGCAAGCGCCTCGTCGTCATCGACGACTCGATCGTGCGCGGCAACACGCAGCGCGCGCTGGTCAAGATGCTGCGCGAGGCCGGGGCCGCCGAGGTGCACGTGCGCATTTCGTCCCCGCCGGTTGTGTGGCCGTGCTTCTTCGGTATCGATTTCCCGACGCGCGCCGAGCTCATCGCCTC
>USPB01000248.1 GCA_900556405.1 uncultured Actinomyces sp. | reverse complement strand
GTGTCCGGCTCCACCGGTGAGGTCGCCTTCTCGACCGCCGAGCGCCGCGCCCAGATCCAGCGCGAAGCCGTGCGCATCGTCGACGGCCGCGTCCCGCTCCTGGTCGGCGTCATCGACACCGAGACCGAGCGCGTCATCGAGAACATCAAGGCCGTGGAAGAGATCGGCGGCGCCACGGGCGTCGTCGCGACCGCCCCGTTCTACGCCCTGGGCGGAGAGACCGAGGTCGAGCGCCACTTCCGCATCCTCAAGGAGAACACCAACCTCGAGCTGTGGGCCTACGACATCCCCGTGTGCGTGCACACGAAGCTGTCGCCCGACCTGCTCATGCGCCTGGGCCGCGACGGCGTCATCGACGGCGTCAAGGACTCCTCCGGCGACGATGTCGCGTTCCGCTGGCTGTGCCTGGCCAACGAGGCCGCCGGCCACCCGCTGCAGCTCCTCACCGGCCACGAGGTCGTCGTCGACGGCGCCTACATGTCCGGCGCGGACGGCTCCGTGCCCGGCCTGGCCAACGTGGATCCCGAGGGCTACGTGCGCCAGTGGCAGGCCTACGAGCACCGCGACTGGGAGGCCGTGCGCACCGAGCAGGACCGCCTCGCAGAGCTCATGCGCATCGTCCAGGTGAAGGGCGTGCAGGGCTTCGGTGCGGGTGTTGGCGCCTTCAAGGCCGCCCTGCACCTGCTCGGCGTCTTCGATTCGCCTGAGATGCCGCGCCCGGTTGCCGCCATCGAGGGCGACAACATGGAGCATGTCGCGTCCGTGCTGCGCGCGGTCGACCTGCTCTCCTGATACGTCGACGAGGCCGGGGCTCTTCCGTTCCGCATATTGCGCGCCTTCGGGCGCGCGCCCCGGCCTCGTCGATTTTCTTATACCCCTGACTTTTCGTAAGGATCCTCATGACTACGCTCCTTGCCCTCGACATCGGTGGCACCAAGGTCGGGTGGGGCATCGTCGAGGCCGGTGACACCTACGAGGTCACCGAGCGCGGATCGATCCCCACCGACGCGATGCGCGGCGGAGCGGACGTGGCGGCGCGCATCTGTGACCTTGCCTCGTCCCTGGTCGCTTCTCACCCTGCCGTGTCGGGTATTGCCGTCGCCAGCGCGGGCGTCGTCGACCCGTCGACCGGTGATATCGTCTCCGCGACGGGCACCATGCCAGGCTGGGGAGGCACACCCCTGGGCGCTCTGCTTCAGGAGGCAACCGGCCTGACGGTGCGCGTCCTCAACGACGTGCACGCGCACGGCCTGGGCGAGGCCACGCTCGGCGCGGGCCAGCCCTACCGCTGCGTCCTGTCGATCGCGGTCGGCACCGGCATCGGCGGCGCCCTCGTCGAAGACCGTCAGGTCTCCTTCGGGTCGCGCGGCATCGCCGGACACGTCGGCCACATCCACCACCACTTTGCCCCCGACATGACGTGCTCGTGCGGCCGCAAGGGCCACATCGAGTCCTTCTGCTCGGGATCAGGCATCACGGCCTGGTACGACTCGCTGCGCGGCGAGTCCGACCCCGAGGTGGACGGCGGGCGCGCTCTGCAAGAGCTCGCCGAATCCGGCAACGCCCTCGCAGCCGCCTGCTTCTCCCGCTCCGCGTTTGCGCTCGGCGAGGCCACGGCCTCGTTGGTCAACTGCGTGGACCCGGCCGTCGTCATCCTCTCCGGGTCGATGACCCGCTCCGGGGACATCTGGTGGGATGCCCTGCGCGATGGCTTCGCGGCCTCCGCGATGACGCCCGTCGCCGATACCCCCATCCTCGTTGGTTCCCTGGGCGGCGACGCGCCGCTGCTCGGAGCCGTTTCCTTCTTCCTGCACTCATAGGAGTTCACCATGCACCCGCTCATTGCAAACCTGAAGGGCAAGCTCATCGTCTCCGTCCAGGCGTACCCGGGCGAGCCCATGCGCCACCCCGAGACGATGGCGCAGATCGCCCGCGCCGCCGAGATCGGTGGCGCCGCCGCCATCCGCTGCCAGGGCCTGTCCGACATTTCCGCGATCAAGGGCCGCGTCGACGTGCCCGTGATCGGCCTGTGGAAGGAAGGCCACGAGGGCGTGTACATCACCCCGTCGCTGCGCCACGCCCGCGCCTGCGTCATGGCCGGCTCCGACATCGTCGCCCTGGACGCGACGGGTCGCCCGCGCCTGGACGGCCTGAGCTTCGCCGAGACCGTTGCGGCCCTGCGCGAGGACGGCACCCTCGTCATGGCTGACTGCGGTTCCTTCGAAGACGCCCAGCGCGCCGTCGACGCCGGCGTGGATATCGTGTCCACGACCCTGGCGGGCTACACGGGCGACCGCGTGAAGACCGACGGGCCCGACCTGGAGCTGCTGCGCGAGGTAGTCGCCGCGTTCCCGGACGTCCCCGTGATCTGCGAGGGCCGCGTCCACACGCCCGAGCAGGCCGCCGCCGCCATTGAGGCGGGTGCCTTCGCCGTCATCGTCGGCACCGCCATCACGCACCCCACGTCGATCACGACGTGGTTCAAGGCGGCCGTGGAGGGCTGAGCCTTTCGTTGTTGTGACTGTGCGCGGGCGGGTGACCAACACCCGCCCGCGCACT
>USPB01000247.1 GCA_900556405.1 uncultured Actinomyces sp. | reverse complement strand
ACAAGGACACCGCTCTGCTGCGTAAGTTCATCTCGGACCGCGGCAAGATCCGCGCCCGCCGCGTGACCGGTGTTTCCACCCAGGAGCAGCGCAAGATCGCTCGCGCCGTCAAGAACGCGCGTGAGATGGCTCTGCTGCCCTACTCCACGACCGGCCGCTGATAAGGGAAGGACACAGCTGATATGGCTACCACGAAACTGATCCTCACCCACGACGTCCCCAACCTCGGCCACGCCGGCGAGGTCGTCGAGGTCAAGGCTGGCTACGCCCGCAACTACCTGGTCCCCCGCGGCTTCGCCGCCAAGTGGACCGCTGGCGCGCAGAAGCAGATCGACCAGATCGCCGCTGCTCGTCGCCGCCACGAGATCGCCACGATCGACGACGCTCGCGCCGTGCGCGACGCCCTCCAGGGTGCCGTTGTCGAGATCTCCGGCAAGGTTGGCAACTCCGGCCGCCTGTTCGGCGCTGTCTCCGCTGCTGCGATCGCTGACGCGGTCAAGGAGCAGCTGGGCCAGACCATCGATCGTCGTCGCGTCATCATCGCCTCGCCCATCAAGGCCGTTGGCGACTTCACGGTGACCGTCGGCCTGCACACCGAGGTGTCCGCGAACCTGAAGGTCCGCGTTTCCGCCGCGAAGTGAAGGCTTCACGCATCGGTTGAATGCTGATTGAAGGGGTGGCCCCCGCTCATGCGAGCGGGGGCCACCCCTTTTGCTGTGCATGCGATTCCTGAGGCTCGGCTACGACACGTCGGTGCGGGCCTCTGCCGGAGCGCGGTAAGCGCGACGCACCCAGTCGCAGAGTGCGTATGGCGGGAACTCCTGCACTCACACGCGGATAGGTTGCACGCATCTGGATAGGTTATTCGCTTGTGGATAGGTTATCAACCTATCCGGATGTTCATAACCTATCCGGATGTTCATAACCTATCCGCATCGTCATAACCTATCCGCACAGGCATACTCCTGCGAACGCACTGCGGGCCCCGAGGATGCTCCTCGGGGCCCGCAGCAGTGGCGCTAGGACACTCGGCTAGTTTCTTCGGCTGCCATTGTTGTTGCCGGTGTTATTGTTCCCGCCATTGCCGTTGTTGGAACCGTTGCCATTGTTCCCATTGTTGGAACCGTTCCCGTTGTTGGAACCATTGCCATTGTTGGAACCGTTGCCGTTATTCCCGTTGTTACCGTGCTCCGAACCCTCGGTAGGCTCGGCGGACGGGGTCTCCGTCGGGGTGGGGGTCTCGGTGGGCTGCGGGGCAGACTGCGGGGCCTCGCTGGTCGCGCTCGGCGCGGGCGTGGGCGCGTTGTTCTGCACCTTGCGGTTGGACGCAACCTTCCACGTGAAGTCGTCGCCCGACAGGTTTGCCGTCGCGGGCTTCATGTAGTCGATCCACACGTCCACGGGCCAGTCGCCGCCGTGGAACTGATTCAGGCCACCCACGTCGTCCAGCGGCACCGAGTTGCCCGCGTCGTCGGACTGGTACATCGACACGGCCGTCACCATTCCGGGCACGAAGCCCACGAACTGCGCGGAGAGCTGGTCGGAGGAGGTACCGGTCTTGCCCGCGGTCGTCAGTCGCGGAATCGCGGCGTCGACGCGGCTGGCCGTACCATCACCGCTCGTGACGGCCTCGAGGGCCGGCATGATGGAGGAAACTTCCTCGACCTCGAACACGCGCTTGGGGGCCACGTCACCGCTGTAGAGCAGCTTGTTGTTCGAGTCCTCGACCTTCTTGACGATGTGGGCGGTGACGCGCTCGCCACCGTTCGCGATCGTCGAGTAGGCGGTCGTCAGGTCGATGTTGTGCGGCGAGGAGGGGCCCAAGACGTTGAGCAGCTCGTCGTTCAGGCCGACCGTGTCCTCGGGAATACCCGCGTCGATGGCGGCCTTGAGCGTATTCTCCGGCTCGACATCGTCGTTCAGGCCCACGAACACCGTGTTCATCGAGTAGGCGGTCGCCTTCACGAGGGTGACGTTACCGAAGGAGTAGCCGCCGTCGTTCGAGACCGGGGTGCCCATGCCTCGGAAATACTGGGGGGACTTACCCGAGTACGTGTCGTAGACCGTTCCACCCAGGCGTGCGTTCGCGAGGAGAGCGAAAGGCTTGAAGGACGAGCCAGCCATCGCGATGTCCTGCGTGACGGCATTCTGCTGGCGCTTCTCGTAATCCGCGCCCGCATACTCGGCGAGGATCTCGCCCGTGGCCGGGTCCATGGAGGACAGGGCCACGTGCTGGTGCGTCGGATCCCAGCCCTCGACCTCGTTCATGCCCTCGGCGGCCGCGACCGCCTGCTCCTGGTGCTCCTTAACGATCGTGGAGGTGATGCGCAGACCACCCTGGCCGATCTTGTCCTCGTCGAACTGGTTGGACGCGAGGAGCTCCTGCTTGACCTGGGCCATCAGGTAGCCGTTCGTGCCGGTCATCGTCGCGCTATTGAGCGTGTCGGGGTCGATCGTCTCGGGGAACACCGCGGCATCCTTGTCGGCCTGTGTGATCCAGCCGTCCTCAACCATGAGGTTCAGGTCGCGCTCCCAGCGCTCCTTCGCCTTGTCGGGGTTGACGGCC
>USPB01000246.1 GCA_900556405.1 uncultured Actinomyces sp. | reverse complement strand
CCAACGGTCGCTTCGTGCGCATCACCAGCGCGGGCCTGCGCGAGTCGCACCCGCACGACGTCCAGATGACGACGGAAGCACCGAACTACCACTCCTCGTCGGCGAAGTAATCGCAGATCGAGAGGTCATGACGGGCGGGAGCAGTCGCTGGGCTGCTCCCGCCCGCGCTATCCTAGTGGTGCGAAAAACCCACGACAGCGCAAAGGAGCCACCCATGCTCATCCTCATCGATCACGCGAACGTCGATGCGATCGCTAAGACCCTCGAATACCTGCCCATCGACGGCGTGACCACCAACCCGACGATCCTGTACCGCGAAGGCAAGGAACCCCTCGAGGTCCTCCACGCGATCAAGTCCGTCCTGCCTGACGGCGCACAGCTGCATGTTCAGATCGTCTCTCAACGCGCCGACGACATGGTCGCCGAGGCCCGCGCCCTGCGCGGCGAAATCGGCGGCAACCTCTTCATCAAGCTCCCCGTCACGCGCGAAGGCTTCGCCGCCATCCCGCGCATCGTGCGCGAAGGCATGCAGGTCACGGCCACCGGCATCCACTCCTCGATGCAGGGCTTCATGGCTGCCAAGGCCGGCGCGCGCTACGTCGCCCCCTACGTCAACCGCATGGACAACTACGGCATCGACGGCGTGCGCGTCGCCTCCGAAATCCACCGCACCCTGCGCACCTACGACCTGAAGGCCGACGTCCTGGCCGCGTCCTTCAAGAACTCCGAGCAGGTCCTCGAGCTGGTCCGCCAGGGCGTGGGCGCCATTACCGCTGCCCCCGACGTGCTGGCCGCCCTCATCAAGAACCCCGCGACCGATGCCGCGATCGCGGACCAGAACCGCGACTTCGGCATCCTCGTGGGTGAGCGCCGCACGTGGCTGGATCTCATCAACGACAAGTGAGTCTTGTGTAGAGGCCCGGAGGCGGCGACTCGCCTCCGGGCCTCTCGCATACCCGCATTGCTGCTGCGCCACCGGTGTTCCTGGTGGCTGCGCCACCGGCGTTCCTGCTGACTGCGCCACCGGCGTTCCTGGCGCCGTCGGGCCCGCCCGCTCACCGTCAGCGTCGCGAGCTTCGCTCGGCGCGTCGGCTCGAAGCCCGGCCAGGCCGCGGCCCCGTCGGCACCCTCCATACTGGTAGCGCGTGGTGTGTGCCCGGTCAGGCCTTGCGGCCCCGCCGGTGCCCTCTGCATGGGCTTATCCGGATAGGTTGTGCGCACGCGGATAGGTTATGTGCATCCGGATAGGTTACTAAGCTATCCGGATGCTCGTTACCTATCCGGATGTTGCTTACCTATCCGTATGTGAGCTGGCGGCCGACGACCTTGACCTCTCCACTCGAGCGAGCCCGCATTTAGGCTTGTTGCTAAGTGGTGTTACACCACTTAGCCGGGTATTACACCAGTTCGGAGGTGGTGTAATGCCTCCTAACTGGTGTAATGCTCCCGAACTGGCGTCATGATCCCGAACTGGTGTCATGCCCCTTGGTCTGGTCCTGTGTAGGGCATGGGGATAGTTCCCCGACAATGTCGCACGTAATTCCCCTGTGGCTATTTCAAACCTTGAATTTGCGTCGTTGGAATTGCAACGTTTTGAGCGGCGCTCGAAAAATGACCGAGGGAAATTATGTGCGACTTTTATCTGGCCAGGTACTGCGGTACCGTTGTGAACCCGGCGGCCCAACACTGGTGGCGCGTGGTGCGTTGCTCGGCCAGTTCCACCTCGCCCTCAGCCTTCGCACTACTTAATCGCTGAGCTCCCACCAATTTCGCATGCAATTTCCCTGTCAACCTTTCATGTATTGAAAGATGAGCGTTGGAATTGCAACGTTTTCGGGCTTTGTTAAATCTTCAGTCAATTGAATTGCATGCGACTTTTGGGGGCAGGCTGCGCTACCCGCCGCGCCCGCCACGCAGCTCGTCCATGCGCCGCACGGAGGACACCTCAGGCACAACGAAAACGGGGGCCGGCATCCGGCCCCCGCCCGAGGCGTTCTTACTCCTGGTCGCCGCCGCGGCCTCGCGGCGTGATCTGGGGCCACTCGCGATCGATGTTTGCGTCCTTGCCCTGCTTGCGCAGGTACTTCTCGAAGTCCTCGGCCCAATCCTGGTGAGCCTGGAGCTGATAATCCATGAGCTCCAGGGCGCTCATGGACCCCAGCTGCGGGTACTTATCCACCATGCCGGCGAGCACGTCGAGCGTCATGGCCACGTCGACCTCGGCCGTGTGAGCGTCCGGGGAAGCGACCGCCCCGTAGACGGGCGCCATCTCCGTCAGCGTCTTCTTGCCCTTGCGGAAGCGGTCGAGCTTACGATCCAGGACGAGCGGGTCGACGACCAGCATCGGCGCACCCTCGAGGCGCTCCTCGAAGGACCCCAGGTGGTGGCGGCGCAGCTCCTGGTTGACCAGCGTGATGTCGTAGGTCGCGTTGAACGCGACGACCGGGTATCCGCGCAGCCAGTGCTCGACGATGGAACCGGCCAGCTCGTGGAGGACCTCCTCGATGGGGCGGCCGTCGCGGCGCGCCTGCTCGGTCGTGATGCCGTGGACGGCCGTGGCCTGCTCGGGGATCTCGA
>USPB01000245.1 GCA_900556405.1 uncultured Actinomyces sp. | reverse complement strand
TGTGTAACAACCTCGTGACCGTGAAGTCTGGAGTTTCGATGGCTGAAGAGCTGCATTTCGACAACCCTGCGGCGGCTGCCCAGGACCCGTCGACCGACGCTGAAGCGCTGCGCCAGCTGGCGTACCGCTACCCCGAGCTGCGCCCGGTGGTGGCCGCCCACCCGCACGCCTATCGCGGGCTGCTCGACTGGTTGCACCAGTTCAACGATCCGCAGGTCAACGCGGCTCTCGAAGCGCGCGACGACTACGACGGCTACATCGACTCCAACGGCTACCTCGTCATGAATGGGGACGTGTCGGGCGCCGTCGCCGGTTCCTCGATCCGCACCTCCGAGTCCGGCATGTACGTCCTGGGTCAGGGCGGCGTGAACTCCTACTCGCAGGTCGAGCGCACCACCCCATACTCCGCGGTCGTCGGCTCGAACGCGCCCGTCCCGAAGGTGGGTGCGCGCGAGCAGGTCGTCGCCCAGGTGCAGCGCCATTCCATCATGGGAGGCAAGGCCGCCCAGGATCCCGAGGCGACCGCCGTCTACCCGAGCGCATCGGCAGGCTCGTCCTACCCCAGCGCCTCGGGCACCCCCGCGCGCACGCAGCCCACGCCGCAGGCGTATCCGGGTGCGGGCGCCTCCTACCAGGTCCAGCC
This sequence comes from uncultured Actinomyces sp., assembly GCA_900556405.1. Taxonomy (GTDB): domain Bacteria; phylum Actinomycetota; class Actinomycetes; order Actinomycetales; family Actinomycetaceae; genus Pauljensenia. The sequence goes on along the minus strand of USPB01000245.1, from coordinate 1,963 downwards.
GAGCACTCCGCAGAATGCCGCGCCCGCCGCCGAATCCAAGGACAAGCGCGGCTTCCCCGTCATGGCGGTCATCCTCGGCGTCCTCGCCGTGACTGCGGCGGTCCTCCTCGCCTTCGTCATCTACGTGTTCACGCGCGGATACGAGGGACCCACGGCCGGTTCGAGCCCGAGCTCGTCGTCCTCCTCGTCCTCGTCGACCCCGACGCCTTCTGCGAGCGCCACGACTGAGGAACCGGTGAAGTACCCGGCTCCTGCCGGTGCGATCACCGTCGACTCGTTCTCCTCGCCGTCCGGGAATATCACCTGCTCCTTCACCGCTGACGGCGTCAGCTGCGGCATCGGCGAGTCCGATTGGGCCGAGGACGGTTTCGCCTCCTGCACCGGCAATAAGGTCGGCGTCCTGACCGCCACGAAGGACAAGGCCGGACAGTCCTGTGAGAGCGCTTCGCCCAGCGGCGGCAACGCCCTCGCCTACGGCGCGGCCGCCACGAAGGGCGACTACGCCTGCCACTCCACGCAGGACGGCATCAGCTGTTGGAACACGAAGACCGGCCAGTCCTTCGCGCTGGCGCGCGGCGGCTGGATGATCGGCACGACCGGCGAGATCGGCCCCGAGAAGTTCAGCTGGAACGACTGACCCCACGGGCGTAACGGAGGGCGGGCCCGAGGAATTCCTCGGGCCCGCCCTCTCTGTCTGAGTCGACGAGGCCTGGGTGCGGCCGTCGGGTGGGACGGCGCCTCGGGCCGCGCGTCGCGACCCGGGCGCGGTGGCCCCGTTACTCAGGGTGACCTTACTGTAGTGCCGGGGGTGTGGGACGGCGAGATGTAACGTGCCTGACGGGGCGTTGTCTGGCCTCGGGCCGCTCCCATTCGATAGGCTGGACACTGTGAGTACTCCGAACGCGCCCCGCACTGCCCTCACTCCGCGCCAGCGATTCCTGCGCGAGCGTCAGCAGCGTCAAAACACGACGTTCGCTGTCATCGGTGTCGTGATGTTAGTGGCCGCGGTGGTGGCATCCCTCGTGTTCACGGGCATTCTCCCCGTTCCTTTCGGCAACGACTTCTCGGTGAAGATCAAGTACGCCGAGACTGGTGACATCCCCTGCCCGACCGCGAACGCGAAGCCCGTTGCACCCGGCCAGGTGTCCGTCACCGTCATTAACACGACGCAGCACCAGGGCCTGGCATCCAAGGCGACGGACATGCTGACAACCGCTGGATTCCAGACGGCGGAACCCGCGAACTCGGACGTCGAGTACACCGGCAAGGTGCGCATTACCGCCGGTCCGAACGCGGTGGATAACGCCTACTCGGTGGCGCGTTTCTTCCCCGGCGCGCACGTGCGCCTCTCCGATGCGCAGGATTCCACGGTCACGGTCGAGCTGGGAACCTTCTACGACGACGCGATGAGCGCCGAAGACGTGCAGCGCGTCCTGAAGTCCACGGATCCCATCGAGCAGCCCGCCAAGTGCCGCCCGATGTCCGGATCCAAGTAGGATCGACGCGTAGCGTCAACGACAAGGCCGCCCCTCGGGGCGGCCTTTTTATGTCGTTTTTTGTCGTTTGTTGATGAGCATCGTTTCGGGGTTATAGGACACTGCGTGTTGCTGGAGGGGCGACTTTTCGGCTTTTTCACGCGGGAAAGTCAGTGTTTTAGTTGGTTGGGGCCAACTATGAGGATGGACAAATCGTGTTGCTAGCAGGGTGACTTTTCGGCTTTGTCACGCGGGAAAGTCGTGGTTTTAGTTGGTCGTGTTTGCCTCGTTCCTGTGAATCCTGCATCGCGCCCCGCACGTGGGCCCTCTATTTCGCACGTTCACCCGCTAATGCGCACGTGGGCCCTTGAAGTGGTACGTGGGCCCGACAAGTCGCACGTGGGCCCGACAAGTCGCACGTGGGCCCGACAAGTCGCACGTGGGCCCGATGATATGCGTGTGGGCAGCGCCGCCCACGTGCATGTCGA
>USPB01000244.1 GCA_900556405.1 uncultured Actinomyces sp. | reverse complement strand
GGCGCGCCGCACCGCGAGGGCGACTACCACATTCACGACCTCGACATGTTCGCCGGATACTGTGCCGGCTGGTCGCTCAAGCGCCTCATCCAGGAGGGCTTCAACGGCGTGGGCGGCGCGATCGCCTCGGCCCCGCCCAAGCATTTCTCGTCGGCCTGCGGCCAGATCGTCAACTTCCTCGGCACCCTACAAAACGAGTGGGCGGGCGCCCAGGCCTTCTCCTCCTTCGACACCTACATGGCCCCCTTCGTGCGCCTGGACAACATGGAGTACGAGGAGATCGTGCAGTGCATGCAGGAGCTCATCTACAACCTGAACGTGCCCTCGCGCTGGGGCAGCCAGTGCCCCTTCACGAACCTGACCTTCGACTGGACGTGCCCGGACGACCTGGCGGACGAGCACCCCCTCATCGGTGACGAGGTCGTCGACTTCACCTACGGCGAGCTGCAGCGGGAAATGGACCTCATTAACCGTGCGTTCATCGAGGTCATGACGGGCGGCGACGCGGACGGCCGCGTCTTCACGTTCCCGATCCCGACGTACAACATCACGCCCGACTTCGACTGGGAGGGCGAGAACGTCGACGCCCTCTTTGACATGACGGCAAAGTACGGCCTGCCCTACTTCCAGAACTTCATCAACTCGGATCTGGACCCGCACATGATCCGCTCGATGTGCTGCCGCCTCCAGCTGGACCTGCGCGAGCTCCTCAAGCGCGGCAACGGCCTGTTCGGCTCGGCGGAGCTCACCGGCTCGATCGGCGTGGTCACGCTGAATATGGCGCGCCTCGGCTACCTGTACAAGGGGGACGAGGAGGGCCTGGTCACGCGCATGGACGAGCTCATCGACCTGGCCTCGAAGTCCCTCGAGATCAAGCGCGAGACCATCCAGTACCACATGGATCACGGCCTCTTCCCCTACTCGCAGCGCTACCTGGGCACGCTCGATAACCACTTCTCGACGATTGGCGTCAACGGCATGAACGAGATGGTGCGCAACTTCAGCGACGACGCCTACGACCTGACGGACCCGCGCGGCTTTGACATGTGCGTGCGCATCCTGGACCGCGTGCGCGAGCGCATGGTCCAGCTCCAGGAGGCCACCGGCCACATGTACAACCTGGAGGCCACCCCCGCGGAGGGCACGACATACCGCTTCGCGAAGGAGGACCGCAAGCGCTTCCCCGACATCATCCAGGCGGGCACGCCCGACGAGCCGTACTACACGAACTCCTCGCAGCTTCCCGTCGGCTACACGGATGATCCGTTCCAGGCGCTCGAGGATCAGGAGGTCCTGCAGGGCAAGTACACGGGCGGCACGGTCCTGCACCTGTACATGGGTGAGCGTGTCTCGTCGGGCGAGGCCTGCAAGGAGATGGTGCGCCGCTCGCTGACGGCCTTCAAGGTCCCCTACATCACGATCACGCCGACCTTCTCGATCTGCCCGGTCCACGGCTACCTGGCCGGCGAGCACTTCACCTGCGACAAGTGCGCGGCCGCCCACCCGGATGCCGAGCCGCAGGCCTGCGAGGTGTGGACGCGCGTCATGGGCTACTTCCGCCCGGTCCAGTCCTTCAACATCGGCAAGAAGGGCGAGTACCACGAGCGCCAGATGTTCTCCGAGACCGCCGCGGACGCGCACGGGGAGCTCGTCAGCGCGTTCCCTCCCGCGGGGAGCCGCTGACGTGGGCGCCCGTCCCCATGACGGCGAGGCCGGGGCTCCCCGGGAGGGCACGCTGAGCCTGGGCGGCCCCGGCCTCGTCGGGGGACGAGCGAATCGCGAGTGGACGCCGGACGACCTGCAGATCGCGGGCCTCGTGCCGATGTCGACCGTGGACTGGCCGGGCAAGTTCGCGGCGTCCCTGTTTCTGCAGGGGTGCCCGTGGGCGTGCCCGTACTGCCACAACAGCGCGATTATCGACCCGCGCATCCCTGGAGTGGTCGCGTGGAGCGCGCTCGAGGATCTGCTGGCGCGCCGCCGCGGTCTCCTCGACGGCGTCGTATTTTCCGGCGGCGAGGCGACCCGCCAGATCGCGCTCGGGGCGGCGATGGCGCGCGTGCGCGAGCTGGGTTTTGGCGTCGGCCTGCACACCGCGGGCCCCTACCCGCGCCGCCTGGCGGACCTGCTGGGCGCGGGCCTCGTCGATTGGGTGGGCATCGACGTGAAGGCGACCCGGGGCAATTACGAGGCCGTGGCCGGGCGAGCGGGCGCCGGCGAGCGGGCGTGGGAGTCGCTGGGCGTCGTCCTGGCGCACCCCGAGGTGGACCACGAGGTGCGCCTGACCGTCTACCCCGACGGCCCCTCCGACGGCTTGGATGTGGCGGTACGAGCGCGCGAGATGGGGGCGAGGACCTTCGCGCTCCAGCAGGCTCGCGACATGGGCACGCCCGATGGGTTCTGTGCGACGAGGCCGGGGTGGGACGACCAGGTTCGCTCCCTCGCGCGGGACATCGAAACCCTGGGCTTTGACAGGTTTATCTTTCGTGGTGACTCGTAGAGCTTTTGTCAAGTGACAGCGCCGCATGGTGGGAAAAAATATGGTGAAGGTTTCACTTGTGACCCCTGATCGCGGTATTGTGTAACAACCTCGTGACCGTGAAGTCTGGAGTTTCGATGGCTGAAGAGCTGCA
>USPB01000243.1 GCA_900556405.1 uncultured Actinomyces sp. | reverse complement strand
GGGCCTCCGAACGCTCCAGGAACAGGAACTCCGTGCGGAACAGGCCCGAGCCCTCAAGGTCGAACTTCGAGGCCTTCATCGCGTCGTCAACCGTGCCGATGTTAGCCAGGAGCTTGACGGGGTAGCCGTCGTAGGTCGCGCCCTTGCCGGTCGAACCGGCCAGGGCGAGCGCGCGGCGACGCGAGCGTTCCTTGAGCAGGTCCACCTCGTCGTCGGTGGGGGCGATGATCACCTCGCCGACGCCACCGTCGAGGGCCAGCATCGTACCTTCGGCGACACCCATGATGCCCGCGGCCTTCACGATCGCGGGGATACCCAGCTGGGCGGCCAGGATCGCCGTGTGCGAGGTGGGGCCGCCGACCTCGGTGATGATGCCGAGAACAGTATCGGGGTCCAGGGTCGCGGTCTCGGCGGGAGCCAGGTCGTGTGCCACGAGGACGACGGGGCCGTCAAAAGCCGGGACGCCGGGCTCGGGCAGGCCACGAAGCTCACAGATCACGCGATCGCGCACGTCGTAGAGATCGGTCGCGCGCTCAGCCATGTAGCCGCCCAGGCCGCGCAGCATCTGCGCATAGTCCTCGACAGCATCATGGACGGCCTGCGTGACGCCCAGACCCTTCTTGAGCTTCTTGTCAACGGCCTTGGCCAGGCCGCGGTCACCCGCGAGCTGAGCGGTGGCCTTCAGGATCGCCTTCGTCTCCTCCGGTGCGTTCGCGGCGCGCTCTTTCAGGCGAGCGGAAACGGCAGCGAGCGCCTCGCGGACACGCGCGCCGTCGGCGGCAGCATCGACACTGCCCGGCTCCGTCGTGTCAACACCGGGGGCGGGCTGGACGATCGCGGCGGGGGCTGCTGCGGTACCGGCGGAGACGCCGATGCCGTGCAGGACGTCGTGCGTCGCCATCAGTTCACTCCTGGTCGAGGTCGCGCGAGAGCAGCTCAACGAGCGAGTCGAGCACCGCACCCGCGGAATCGTCCTCGGTGGACAGCGTGACGACGTCGCCGTGCTTGGCGCCCAGGGTCATGATCTCGAGGAGCGACGCGGCGTCAGCTTCCTCTTCACCCAGGGAGATGGTCACGTCGACGCCGGAGTCATCAACGGCCTCGGCAAGAATGTTCGCGGGACGCGCGTGGAGGCCAACGGAGGAACCAATTGCGACGGTGCGGGAAATCATGGTTATTCCTTTCAAGTGCGGGTATGTCCATCGTGAGACACAGGTGCCCGTACGGCCCATGGTAACGGGCCACGATACCCGCGCAAAATCCGATATCACAGACCGTGACATGGGATACATCACCCTCACAAATGCTGGCAAACCATGGAACGGACCCCTCGCTCGCTCCCGCGTGACGACGCCCTGTCGCTCCCCTGCGCCCCGGCCTCGCCGACGTGATGGACGGCACCCTCCCACCCAACCAACTACAATGGAGAAGTACCGAGGGAAGGAAAGGAAACCCCGCATGAGTTCGCGCGAACCCACGCTGGCCGACGTCGCCGAGCTGGCCGGAGTGAGCCTGACGACCGTGTCGCGCGTGCTCAACAACCGCGGATACCTCTCAGAAAAGACGAAGCAGAACGTCGCCGACGCGATCAAAACGCTGGGATATCGCCCTAATTCCCTGGCGCGCGCCCTGCACGGAAAGCGCACGCAGACAGTCGGCCTCATCGTTCCGGCCGTGTCCCTCCCCTTCTTCGGCGAGCTGGCCGTCGAGGTCGAAAACGCCCTCGCCGACGCCGGATACCGCATCCTTATCTGCAATTCCATGGGCAGGGCGGACCGCGAGCGCGAATACCTGTCGCTCCTCGTGGGCAACCGCGTGGATGGCATCATCTCGGGCGCCCACAACGAGGGCCTGGGCGAATACGACACAATCCGCATGCCGCTGGTGACGATCGACCGCGAGCTGAGCCCGTCCATTCCGAACGTGCGCTGCGCGAACGAGGAAGCGGGCGCCATGGCGACGCGCGCTCTCATCGAGGGCGGATGCCGCTATCCGCTGCTGCTCACCTCGCGTTCGGGTCCGCGCAATCTGCGCGAGGCGGGCTACCGCACTGAGGTGACGCACGCCGGACTGACCCCGCGCGTGGTCACCGTGCCCTTCGATACGCCGACGCCGCAACGTTTCGCGATGGTGCGCGACGCCCTGGATGAGGCCCGCGCCGCCGCTCCCATCGACGGCGTTTTCGCGACCGACGACCTGGCAGCGGCCGAGGTCCTCGAGTGGGCGCGCACGCGCGAGCTGTCTGTCCCCACGGATCTGTCGGTCATCGGCTTCGATGGCACGGAGACGATGCGCCGCGCTCTGCCCCACCTTGCGACAATCCGCCAACCCATCGCGGCGATCGCGCAGGAGGCGGTGACGATCCTCCTCGATCAGATCGAGGGCAAGGCGCCGCGTCCCTCATCCGACGAGGCCGGGGCACCCCACGCCCAGACCGTCGAGTTCCCGGGAACGCTGATTCCGGGGCGCTCGATCAACGCCTGAGTGCGTCACGCGGCGCGCGGCTCCCACCAGTCACGATTGTCGCTGTCCCGCGTCATTTTCCTAACCCCCGCGAGCGCCCACAGCTACGCACGCGGATAGGTTATCCGCATATGGATAGGTTATTGGCATACGGATAGGTTAATAAGCTATCCGCATCGTCATAACCT
>USPB01000242.1 GCA_900556405.1 uncultured Actinomyces sp. | reverse complement strand
CCGGACCCGTGGATGGAGGAGGGCTACCCCTTCGTCACCCGCCGCGAAGAGCGCTCCCGCATCGTCTCCTACGCTGACCTGACCGTGCGCGCCGTCCCCTACGACATCGCGATCACCGGCTACGGCACCAAGAACGTGGGCACCCTGCGCCTGTGGAAGGCCGAGCCCATCGAGGAATTCGACTACGATGCCTTCAACTCCCAGCGCTTCACCGACGCCATCGTCGACCGTGAGCGCACCATGGACATTTCCCGCGTCCTGTACCCCAACGACACCACGTTCGAGGGCAAGGTCCTGCGCGTGCGTCAGCAGTACTTCTTCTGCTCTGCCTCCCTGCAGGAGATCGTCGAGAACTACGTGCGTCACCACGGCACCGACCTGAACGGCTTCGCCGAGTACAACGCGGTTCAGCTCAACGACACCCACCCGGTTCTCGCCATCCCCGAGCTCATGCGCATCCTCATGGACGAGCATGGCCTCGGCTGGGAAGAGGCCTGGAAGGTCGTCTCCAAGACCTTCGCCTACACGAACCACACGGTTCTGGCCGAGGCCCTCGAGACCTGGGATATTCACATCTTCGACCGCCTGTTCCCGCGCATCGCCGAAATCGTGCGCGAGATCGACCGCCGCTTCCGTATCGACATGGCTGAGCGCGGCCTCGACCAGGGCACCATTGACTACATGGCCCCCGTCGCCGGCAACACCGTGCGTATGGCCTGGATCGCCTGCTACGCGTCCTACTCCATCAACGGCGTCGCCGCCCTCCACACGGAGATCATCAAGCGCGACACCCTCAAGGAGTGGTACGCGATTTGGCCTGAGCGCTTCAACAACAAGACCAACGGCGTGACCCCGCGCCGCTGGCTCAAGCAGTGCAACCCCCGCCTGGCCGCCCTCCTCGACGAGGTCACCGGTTCCGACGCGTGGGTCCGCGACCTCACCGTGCTCTCCGACTTCACCGAGGCTGGCACCGACGATGTGCTCAAGCGCCTGGGCGAGATCAAGCATGCCAACAAGGTCGACTTCGCCGCGTGGATCAAGGAGCGCGAGGGTGTCGAGATCGATCCCGACTCGATCTTCGACGTTCAGATTAAGCGTCTGCACGAGTACAAGCGCCAGCTGCTCAACGCCTTCTACGTCCTGGACCTGTACTTCCGCATGAAGGACGACCCGACGCTGGACACCCCCAACCGTGTGTTCATCTTCGGTGCGAAGGCCGCCCCCGGCTACATCCGCGCCAAGGCCATCATCAAGCTCATCAACGCCATCGCGGAGCTGGTGAACAACGACGAGGACATCAACGGCCGCATCAAGGTCGTCTTCGTCCACAACTACAACGTCTCGCCCGCCGAGCACATCATCCCCGCCGCCGACGTCTCCGAGCAGATCTCGATGGCTGGTAAGGAAGCCTCGGGCACGTCCAACATGAAGTTCATGATGAACGGCGCCCTCACCCTGGGCACGCTGGATGGCGCGAACGTTGAGATTCTCGAGGCCGTGGGTGCGGACAACGCCTACATCTTCGGTGCGACCGACGATGAGCTGCCCGAGCTGCGTCGCCACTACGACCCCCGTTGGCACTACGAGAACGTCCCCGGCCTCAAGCGCGTCATCGACGCCCTGACCGACGGCACGCTCGACGACTCCAACTCTGGCTGGTTCCACGACATCCGCCACTCGATCCTCGAGGGTGGCTACGACCCGGCCGACGTGTACTACGTCCTGGGCGACTTCGCCTCCTACCGTGAGACCAAGGATCGCATGGCCGCTGATTACCGCGACCAGAAGGCCTGGAACGCTCGCGTGTGGGCGAACATCTCCCGCTCCGGCCGTTTCTCCTCGGACCGCACGATCTCCGACTACGCTCGCGAGGTCTGGCACATCGAGGGTGAGCCGATCGACTGACGCAATCGCGTAGGGGAGGCCCGGAACCGCATGGTTCCGGGCCTCCCTTGTTGCGTGAAGACATGTGGTTGTATCGGTCTGTGAACCAACTGTATTAGTGGGTTGACACAGTTAGGTATCTGTGTCATTGTATTAGTGTATTAATACAGCAAGACAGGAGGGACACATCGATGCGCATCGATGACACCCGCCCCATCTGGATCCAGCTGGCCGACAGCTTCCGCGCCCGTATCACCGACGGCACGTGGAAGCCTGGCCAGAAGATCCCCTCCGTCCGCGACCTCGCCATCGAGGCCGGCACCAACCCCAACACCGTCCAGCGAGCCCTCGCCGCCCTCGACGACGAAGGACTCACCGTCCCCAAGCGGACGGCCGGACGGTATGTCGCCACCGACGACTCTGCGCTGCGCACCCTCCGCCAGGAGGACGCCCGCGCCGCGGCCGACGCCTTCATCCGCGCCTGCCGAGCCCTCGGCGTCGATGTTGAAGGTGCCCACGGCCTCGTCGATGAACGCTGGAATGCGGACCTGTAAACCAGGAGGACAACTCTCATGACCACCCAACCCACAGGTGCGAGCGCGGCCGGCCCCGGCCTCGTCGAGGTCACCGGCCTCACGAAGAGCTACCGCTCGACCCCCGCCCTGCGCGACTACAACCTGAGCCTCGAATCCGGACACATCGTGGGCCTCATGGGCCCCAACGGCTGCGGCAAGACCACGCTGCTCAAGATCCTCGCCGGAGTCCTCTC
>USPB01000241.1 GCA_900556405.1 uncultured Actinomyces sp. | reverse complement strand
GGTGATCTCAGTCGCCGTGATGTTCTCGTACTTGTAGGGGCCGGTGCCGATCGGCTTGGCCTTGAGCGAGTCTTCGTCCATCGAGGCGGGGACAACGCGGACGTTGACGAAGCGCTCCTTCAGGTTGGAGAAGGGGTGCTTGAGCTTGATCGTGATGGTGTTGTCGTCCTTGGCTTCGACGGAGTCGACGAAGGTGAAGAACTGACGGTAGATCGACTTTTCGGAGGTGGCACGCTCGTAGGAGGCCACGAAGTCGGCGGCGGTCACGGGGGTGCCGTCGGAGAACTTCGCGCCGTCGCGCAGCTTGACCTCGTATTCGGTGTCGGAGATCTTCTCCGGGTCACCGGCGGCCAGCGCGGGGCTGACGGAGTAGTCGGCCATGTTGAAACGGTACAGGCCTTCGAGGACCTGCCAGTTCGCACCCATGCCGAGCGCCGAGGTGGTGATCGGACCGTAGTCGGTGGTCTCGTAGGCGACACCGGCGGTGATCGTACCCTTCGGCCCGTCGGAGCCCTTGGAGCCGCCGTTGGTCGAGGTGGTGGTGGAGGATCCGCCGCCGCACGCGGTCAGGATCATGGCGGCAGCTGCGGTCAGTGCAGCGCCGGTCGCGAAGTGTTTGCGCATTCGCATGTTCTCGCTCCTCATCTTCGAGAATTGGGACGTGCGGTTCTTTTGTTCCGCTCGCTATACTGATTCTATGTTGTCAGACAAATTAGTGCAAGCGATATCACCCCAATCACCACCAACAACCGATCAGAACCGACGCGTATCGGCACCGATTGACTCAAGATCCTCGGTAACGATGGATGCGATCAAGTCCTATATTTTGCGACATGGATTACATCCCGGTGACCGGCTCCCCACCGAATCGACACTGTGCGCCGACCTCGGCGTTTCGCGTTCGTCCGTGCGAGAAGCGCTCCGACGCCTCCAAGCGCTGGACATCGTGACAGTTCGCCAGGGTTCAGGGTCCTACGTCGGCGAGATGTCGATGCAGCCGCTCGTCGAGACCCTCGTCCTGCGCGCCGCACTGGATGAAATCAACGGAGCTCAGTCCCTGCACGCGATCATCGACACGCGGCGGGCACTCGACCTCGGGATCGCCGTCCCCCTCACGCGCGCCATGAAGGGCACGACGAACCCCCACCTGTGGGAGCTCGTCGAGGCGATGACTCAGTACGCACAGTCGGGGTCAACCTACCTGGAGCAGGACATCGCCTTCCACTCCGGCCTGCTGGCCTACGTGGACAACGAACTCATGCACCAGCTGGTGGCTGCCATGTGGCTGGTCCACCAGAGCGTCACCCCTTCGCTGGCCGCAGCGTCGCGCCAGGAAATGGAAGTCACCGCAGAGGCCCACGCGGCCATCCTGCGGGCGTGTGAGGCCGGCGACCTGGTGGCGTACACCGCCGCCGTCGAGGCACACTACGCCCCGCTCCTGTCGATCATCGAAGGTCGCTAGAGCGCACAGAAAAATCCCGGAGCGTCGTGGGGGCACACGCACCGGGATTTTCTGTATCCGCTCACAGGGACGCTGCCGCCTCCCAGAGGCCTCGGTCGCGCTCGAAGACCACCACGGCCTCGTCCCCGACGACAGCCACGTCGCTGTACCCGAAGGCGCCATCACCCAAGGAGGAGACCACCTCGGCGCGCACGTCACCCTCCCACGGCGGGGTGAGGCGCAGGATCTCGCCACCCGCGCGAGCGTCGCGGCGCCCGGGATGCACGAACAGATCCCCGATCATGCGCGCGTTGCAGCCGGGGTCCTCCAGCTCCCGCAGGCACGCGCCCTCCCAGGTGCACCCGTCGCCCCACGCGAGGTAGCGGGCACCGGAACCCCTGCCTTCGAAGCCCTGGATACGGCAGTTTGCGACGAGGCGGCCGTCCCATACGCCGAGCGTCGTCTCGTCGAGGAGTACTCCCCCATTGCCGACGAGGGGCTCCGCAGCGCCAATCAGCCGCCCTCCGCGCGCGTACACGACGCGCACGTGCGTCTCATCCCCCGTCCGCACGACGTAGGGCAGGGCGACCGCTCCATCCACCGCCACGGTACCGCCCGAGGTCGCAAACAGCGCATCAGCCCCTGTGAGCGCGTAGAGCTCATCCGTCATGTCGACATAGGACAGGTCCTCGGGGCCACTCCCCCACGCCCACCAGGCGCGCAGGCGCTCACCGTCCGCACGAGAATCCATGTAGCCCACGCGCCCATCCGTCGACGCGAACGCCAGATGCATGAGGCCACCGCCATCGACGCCGACGCACGCATCCGAAGAAACGGACGGACCGCCGAGCGGAAGCGGGCGCGGCTCACTCCACCGACCCTCGTCCGCGCGCTCCATCCAGAGAATGCGATTCGGGTTGGGCAGGTCCGACGCCATCGTCAGCCCATTAAAGTCAGATCCCGTGCCCGAGGCCGGGGCGGGACGCTCGTCAAAGAACAGGATCACGCGCCCGTCCTTGAGCGTCACGAGGCCGGGGATGCGCGCCTCGCCCGCGCCCTTCGGGGCGACGAGGCAGCGCGAAGCGGGAGAAGCAGTCATGTGCCCAGGATAACAGGTGTCCCAGCGCACATACAAAGAACCCCGGGGAACCAGGTTCCTCGGGGCTCTGAGACGGAAGCCGTCAGCGGGTCTCGCGGTGCGCCGTCGACTTGTGGCAGCGCG
>USPB01000240.1 GCA_900556405.1 uncultured Actinomyces sp. | reverse complement strand
AGCAGTTCCTCTCGCAGAACATGTACATGGCTGAGAAGTTCACGGGCGTGCCCGGTTCGACCGTGCCGCTGTCGGAGACCATCGAGGCGTTCAAGCGCATTGCCGAAGGCCACTACGACGATGTTCCGGAGCAGGCCTTCTACAACTGCGGTGGCATCGACGACCTGGAGCGTAATGCTCACGAGCTGGCCAAGGAAGCCTGATGGCATCGGGTAAGTCCTTGCAGGTCGAGGTCGTCTCCCACGAGGGACGACTGTGGCACGGTGCGGCGCTCTCTGTTCAGGTGCCGACGGTGGATGGAAGCCTGGGCGTTCTGCCCGGCCGCCAGCCGCTGCTCGCCCAGATGGGCGAGGGTACCGTGACGGTGACGTGCACGTCCGAGGTCATGTCTTTCGAGGTCAGTGGGGGATTCGCCTCAGTCGACTCGGATTTCGTCACGGTCGTGGCTGATCACGCTACAGTGACAGAACAGTAATTCGACGCTACGCGAGGAGGACCTCATGAGCCTGATGATGATCGTGATCTGGTGTGTGGTTCTCCTCGCGTGTGTCGGGGCGATCCTGTGGGCGTACATGAATGTGCGCGCCCGCAGGATCGTTTCGCGTTTGGGGGCGTTTCGGTGTTGGTCGCGTCCGGACGTACATGCGGGGTGGACGGCTGGTATCGGCGTGTATGGCGTCGAGGAACTGTCCTGGTATCGCCTCGTGGGACTGAGCTTCAAGCCGGTCTATTCGATCCCGCGTCGGGGCATGGAGGTCTCGGCTCCGATTGCGCACTCGGCTGACGGTTCAGTGGTCGAGGTGCGCCTGGCGTATGGTGAGCATCGTTACGAGGTTGCCGTGGAACGCCTGACATATAACGGATTGGTCTCCTGGGTGGAGTCCGGTCCTCCGCGCCTCGTGTGAGCAAGGTTGGTAAGCTCGCGGGGTGCGTATTGTTATTGCTTCCTGCACCGTTGATTACTCCGGTCGGCTGAGCGCCCACCTGGATCCGGCCAAGCGCGTCATCATGCTCAAGGGTGACGGGTCGGTGCTCATCCACTCTGAGGGCGGCTCATACAAGCCGCTGAACTGGATGACAGCGCCGTGTACGGTCTCCATGGGCGAGCCCGGTGACGACGAAGAAGGCGTCGAGCAGGTCTGGACGGTTCAGGCCGATAAGACCGATGACAAGCTCATCATTCGTATCCACGAGATTATCGCGGACGTGACCGAGGACCTGGGCGTCGACCCCGGCCTCGTCAAAGACGGTGTGGAGGCGCACCTGCAGGAGCTTCTCGCCCAGCAGGTGCCCCAGATTCTTGGCGAGGGTTGGGAGCTGGTGCGCCGCGAGTTTCCCACCCCCGTGGGCCCGGTGGACCTGATGGTGCGCGACGCGGATGGCAACCACGTCGCGATCGAGGTCAAGCGCCGCGGTGGTATTGACGGTGTCGAACAGCTCACGCGCTACCTGTCGCTGCTGGGGCGCGATGCGCTCCTCGGCGATGTGACCGGTATTTTCGCAGCCCAGGAGATCACGAAGCAGGCGCGCACCCTGGCGCAGGACCGTGGGATTCGCTGCGTGGTCCTCGACTACGACGCGATGCGCGGGGTGGATGACCCCGAGTCTCGCCTGTTCTGATGACGTTGTCCCGGCGCGCGAGCCTTGGGCGAATTGTCGCCCAGGGTCTCGTCTCAGCGACCGCGGCGCGCTCGCCGCTGGATGCCGTGGAGAATCTGCTGGCGCTGCAAGGCCAGCAGGCGAGCGCGATCCCGTGGGCGATCGGCGTGCGCTGCGTGGGCGTGCCACGGGCACAGATCAGCGCCGCGTTCGACTCGGGTGCCCTCGTTCGGTCGTGGCCGATGCGCGGGACCGTGCACGTGACGAGCGGGCACGACCACCACTGGCTGCGGCGCCTGCTGCGCCATCGGCGTGCGGCGTGGGAACGCCAGGCGTCTTCTCTGGGCCTGTCGACTGCGATCGTCGACCGCGCGGCTCAGGTCGCGTGTGACCTGCTGGAGGCCTCGCCCGGGGGAGTGAGCCGTGCGGAGCTCGTCGAGGCGTGGGAGAACAGCGGCATCGACACGGTGACGGCGTCGTCCTCACAGGCGGGTCTGCGGCGCCGCCATCTCGTCATGCGCCTGCACCTGGACGGGGTGCTCGCCGCAGGTCCTCTGCGCGCGGGGGAGCATCTGATGGTTGATGCGCGAGGGCTGCCTGGTGCACCAGGCGTCGCGCAGGGGGAAAGCGGACATGACGAAGCCCTCGCGGTGTTGGCCGCGCGTTACGCCTGGGGGCACGGTCCTATTGACGAGGCCGACCTGGCCAGGTGGACCGGGTTGACTCTTACGCAGGCGCGTCGGGCGATGGCCGGGGCGCGCGAGGCGGGGAGCAGCCTTGGCCTCCCCATCGCGGAGTTTGAAGGGGGCTTGGCTCGCGCTGACCTCGCAGACCTCGTCGCGGACTGCCGTAACGAGGCCGAAGCCATGCTCGCTCTGCCGTCGTTCGATGAGCTGCACGTGGGATACAAGGATCGATCCTGCCTGACGGATGAGGCAGGGGAGGCCCTGATCTGCCCGGCAAAGAATGGCATGTTTCGTCCGATTGCGGTTGCGAATGGTCACGTAGTCGCAGTGCGCGCCCCCGGCAGCCAGGTTGTGACTGCCAACGGCTGCGGGACCTATGAGGAATCGG
>USPB01000239.1 GCA_900556405.1 uncultured Actinomyces sp. | reverse complement strand
TCAGGAAGTCGGCGACGCGCTCGCGCTCGGGCAGCTCGGAGGGGCGAGGCCCCCAGCCGGTGCCGATGAAGTCGCGGAACGCGGAGGACTGGGGTTGACGGGATCGGTTTTGGCCGCGGTCGGCCATGGACTGGGACGCTTCTTCACTCATGGTCACTATTCTACGGCCCCTCGACCCAGGGGAGGAGCCGATGGTCATGACAAACCCCGGCCTCGTTCCCAGGTCATGCGATGGACGCTGGGACGAGGCCGGGGCAGGTCGGGTGGGAGAGGATCAGTCCTGGAGGGTGAGTTCTCCCGCGATGGACAGGTCCATCCAGCGCTTGAAGTCCGCGCCGCGCTTGCCCTGCGAGAGCAGGAAGACGGTCTTGGCGTAGAGGGCCTCGAGCGTCATGTCGTGCGCGCCGATAGCGCCGAGGCGCGCCAGGGCGTTGCCGGCCTCGTAGTGGCCGAGCATGACCTCGGACTGGTAGCACTGGGAGGCGACGATGATCGGCACATCGGCGTTGGCGAGCTCGGTCAGGACGTCCACGAGGCCCGGCTCGGACGCGGGGATGTTCCCCACGCCGAAGGTGCGCAGGATGACCGCGTCCGGGTGGGGCGTCGTCATCGCGCGCAGACGCGCGGCGCTCATGCCGGGAACCACGTCGATGACGGCGACATCCTGGCGCGTGTACGGGCTGGGATCGGTCCAGCCGGTACCCGGATGGGGAGCTCCGTACCAGCGCCACGGGGCGCCCGTGCGCGCCATCGGGGACACAGAGGGTGACTCGAAGCCGCGGAAGGCCCACGACGAGGTCTTCGTGGCGCGGTTGCCCGCCAGGAGCTTGTGGCCGAAGAACAGCATGACCCCGCGAGCGTGCGGCGAAATCGCCGCACGCAGCGCACCCGTGACGTTCGCCGACGCGTCCGAGCCGACGACGCCGAGCGGGTACTGGGAGCCGGTCAGGACGACGGGCTTGCCCATGCTCGCCAGCGCGTAGGACAGGGCAGCGGCCGAATAGGCCATCGTGTCCGTGCCGTGCAGGACCAGGAAGGCATCGGCTTCGTCCGCGTGCGCGTTGATGTCGTCGATGATGGCCTGCCAGTCCTCGGGGGTGGCTTCCGAGGAGTCGATGAGCGGGTCCAGCGTCGACATCGAAATGTTCGACGCCAGCTCGATGCCCTCCAGCTGGGAACCAAACCAACCCTGCAGGTCAGCGCCGGGGCGCAGACCCTCCGGGGAATCGACCATGCCGATGGTTCCACCGGCATACGTGACGTGAAGACGCACGGTCAGTCCTTTCGTTCGATCAGTCGCCCGACACCAGGGTCTCGTCACCCTGGAGCGAGGCGGCGGCCTCGTCGGTCAGGTTGCCGACGCGCCCGCGCACGAAGTACCAGCCGGCGACCATCAGGACGACGACCACGCCGAAGAGCGCGAGGGTCCAACGGCCAGACTCGGAGGTCACGTTCGAGGCCACGACGACAGCGAAGAACAGGAGCGCCAGGTAGTTGGTGTAGGGCGCGCCAGGCATACGGAACTGCGGACGCTCCGCCTCGCCGCGCTTGACCTTGCGCAGGAACGCCAGGTGCGAGATGAGGATCATCGCCCACGTGCCGGCGATGCCGATGCCCGCCAGATCCATGACGATGTTGAAAGCGTTCTCCGGAACGAAAGCGTTGAGCAGAACGCCCAGCAGGCCGAGCGACGCGGTGATGATGATGCCGCCGTAGGGCACGTGGTTCTTGTTCAGACGCGACGCGAAGCGCGGGCCTTCGCCCACGAGCGCCATCGAACGCAGCGTGCGGCCGGTCGCGTACAGGCCGGCGTTGAGCGAGGAGAGGGCGGCGGTCAGGACGACCACCTGAATGATGTCGCCCGCGTGGGGCACACCGAGGCCGGAGAAGAACGTCGTGAACGGGGACTCGTTCGACGAGTAGGCGTTGTA
This sequence comes from uncultured Actinomyces sp., assembly GCA_900556405.1. Lineage (GTDB taxonomy): Bacteria > Actinomycetota > Actinomycetes > Actinomycetales > Actinomycetaceae > Pauljensenia. The sequence continues at coordinate 771 of USPB01000239.1, read as the reverse complement.
GGGCAGCGCCAGGGCGAAGAGGACGACGGAGCCAACGTAGAAGAAGAAAATACGGATGACCATCGAGTTGATGGCCTTGGGCAGGATCTTGGCAGCATCCTTGGCCTCGCCGGCCGCGACGCCCACCATCTCGGTGCCGCCGAAGGCGAAGACGACGCCCAGCGTCAGGGCAAAGACGGGGGCCAGGCCCTCGGGGAACCAGCCGCCGGACTCGGAGATGTTGTGGACGCCCGCGCTGTAATCGCCGACGTGCGCCTGCGTGATGATCGCCCAGATGGCGACAGCCATGAAGATAAGGATCGTGGCGACCTTGATCATCGCGAACCAGAACTCAGCCTCGCCGAAGGCCTTGACGCTGAGCATGTTCAGGACGAACACGAGGGCCAGCGCGATGAGGGCGATGGCCCACTGCGGCACGCCCTGGAACATCTTCCAGTAGTGCATGTAGAGCGCCACCGCGGTGATGTCAGCCATGACGGTAACGGCCCAGTCCAGGAAGAAGAACCAGCCGGTGATGAACGCGCCCTTCTCGCCCAGGAACTCGCGGGCGTAGGACACGAACGCGCCCGACGAGGGGCGACGGACCGCAAGTTCGCCCAGGGCGCGGACCATCAGGAACGCGAAGACGCCACACACCGCGTAGGCGAAGGCCAGCGCGGGGCCACCCTGGGCCAGACGGCCGCCCGCGCCCAGGAACAGGCCGGTGCCAATCGAGCCGCCGATGGCGATCATCTGGATGTGTCGGTTTTTCAGAGCCTTGTTGTACCCGGC
>USPB01000238.1 GCA_900556405.1 uncultured Actinomyces sp. | reverse complement strand
CTGCCGGTGAGCGCCCGCCGCGACGAGATCGCGCGCGCCATCCGAGACCACCAGGTGGTCATCGTGTCGGGCGAGACCGGCTCGGGTAAGACGACGCAGCTGCCGAAGATCTGCATGCAGCTCGGCCGCGGCGTCGCGGGCATGATCGGGCACACTCAGCCGCGCAGGCTCGCGGCGCGCTCGGTCGCGGACCGCATCGCCGACGAGCTGGGCCAGACCGTGGGCCGCAAACCCGGCCAAGTGGTGGGCTACCAGGTGCGTTTCACGGACGAAGTCGGCCCCACGACCCTCGTCAAACTCATGACGGACGGCATCTTGCTGGCGGAGATCCAGTCGGATCCGATGCTGCGCCGCTACGACACGCTCATCATCGACGAGGCCCACGAACGCAGCCTAAACATCGACTTCATCCTGGGCTACGTGGCGCGCCTGCTGCCCGCGCGCCCGGACCTGAAGGTCATCATCACCTCGGCGACGATCGACTCGGACCGTTTCGCGCGCCATTTCGGCACATGGGAGGGCACGCCCGGCTCGGGTCGCCTGATCGAGCCGGCGCCGGTCATCGAGGTGTCGGGCCGCACGTACCCGGTGGAGATTCGCTACCGTCCGCTCGGCCCGACGACGCCCTCGTCGTACACGTCCGAGGCCTCGCCCGCGCAGGCGGACGAGACCGAGGTCATCGAGACCACGGACGTCACCGAGTCCGGCCCCATGCAGCTGGTCCTGGAGGACCCGGACGACGAGCTGGCGACGCTGGGCTACGGCATGGGCGAGGACATCGACGTGGAGACTGCGATCTGCCACGCGGTGGACGAGCTGAGCGCGGAGGGTGACGGCGACATCCTAGTCTTCCTGCCCGGCGAGCGCGACATCCGCGACACGGAGGCGGCCCTCCTCGATCACCTGAAGGGACGAGGCCGGCGCGCGGGCGACGACAAGGGTGCCCGCCCGGGGGACATCGAGATCCTGCCCCTGTACGCACGACTGACGGCGGCCGAGCAGCATCGCGTCTTCGAGCCGCACCGGCTGCGCCGCGTGGTCCTGGCGACGAACGTCGCGGAGACGTCGCTGACGGTGCCGGGCATCCGCTACGTGATCGACCCGGGTTTGGCGCGTATTTCCCGCTATTCCAACAAGACGAAGGTGCAGCGCCTGCCGATCGAGCCGATCAGCCAGGCGAGCGCGAACCAGCGCGCGGGCCGATGTGGCCGCGTCGCGGAGGGCGTGGCGATCCGCCTCTTCTCGCAGGCGGATTACAACTCGCGTCCGCGTTTCACCGAGCCGGAGATCCTGCGCACGTCGCTCGCCAGCGTCATTTTGCAGATGGCGTCCCTGGGCCTGGGCGCGGTCGAGGACTTCCCCTTCCTGGACGCCCCGGATCGGCGCGCGGTCCGCGACGGTGTGGCCCTCCTCGTGGAGATCGGCGCGCTCGCGCAGGACAGCGGGGCCGAGGACGCGGCCCCGGCCTCGTCCCAGTACAGGCTCACCGGCATCGGCCGGGACCTCGCGCGCCTGCCGATCGACCCGCGCCTGGGGCGCATGCTGCTGGAGGCTGAGCGCCTAGGCTGCGCCTCGGAGGTGCTCGTTATCGTGGCGGCCCTGTCGATCCAGGACGTGCGCGAGCGCCCGGCCGAGCACCAGGGGGCGGCCGACGCCTCGCACGCCCGCCTGGCGGACCCGCATTCGGACTTCATCACCTACCTGAACCTGTGGCGCTACCTGGCGGTGCAGGCCCGCGACCTGTCGGGCTCGGCGTTCCGGCGCTTGTGCCGCGCGGAGTTTTTCCACTACCTGCGCTGGCGCGAGTGGCGCGACGTGGTCGGCCAGCTGCGCCAGATGGCCCGCGCGTTGGGGATCGGCGTCGGGCCTGTGGGCGAGCCGTCGACGGGCGACGTCGTGGAGGCCGCCCAATTTGGCGGCGCGCAGGACGCGGCCGTTCGTGCGGTCCTGGCCTACGGGCAGGGCACGGCGAGCGTGGACGCGGACCAGGTGCACCGCTCGCTGCTGGTCGGCCTGCTGTCCTATCTGGGGTCGTGGGATGAGACGAAGCGCGACTACGAGGGCGCGCGCGGCACGCACTTCACGATCTGGCCGGGCTCGGGCGTGAGCGGCCACCCCACCTGGGTGATGACCGCGGAGCTCGTGGAGACATCGCGCCTGTTTGCGCGCACGGTGGCCCGCATCCGCCCGGAGTGGGTGGAGCCGGCGGCGCGCGGCCTGCTCAAGCGCTCGTATTCGGAGCCGTTCTGGTCGGTCGCGAAGGGCGCGGCGATGGTCCGCGAGCGCGTGACCCTCTACGGGCTGACGCTGGCGGCGGACCGCGAGGTGCTGCTGGGGCGCTTGGGTGACCTCGTTATCGACGAGGCCGTGGCCGCCTCACGCTCTCACGCTCCGCGCGCGGGGTCGCTGGAGGCGCTGGCGGCCGGCTTGGTGTCGGCGTCGAAGGATCCGCTGTCGTCGGGGTCGTTTGAGCCTCGTCATTTCGAGGAGCTGGCGGCCGCGCGCGAGGGCACGACGGCGCGTGAGCTGGCCCGCGAGATGTTCATTCGCAACGCCCTGGTGGATGGCCAGTGGAGGGAGAGGCACGGTTTCCAGCGCCGAAACGAGGCCCTGGTGGAGCAGGCTCGCGAGGTTGAGCGCCGCAGCCGCACCCACGGCCTCGTCGCGGACGAGCAGGCGCGCTTCCGTTTCTTCGACGACCTGATCCCCGAGC
>USPB01000237.1 GCA_900556405.1 uncultured Actinomyces sp. | reverse complement strand
GATATCGGCGGATCGGGCGTCAAGGGCGCGCTCGTTGATCTGGAAACCGGCGAGTACATCGGCGATCATGTTCGAATCCCCACACCCAACCCCGCGACACCCGACGCTGTTGCCGCAGTGTGCCGCGAGGTCATCAACCAGCTCGACGTGAAGGTCGGCGTGCCGATCGGCGTCACCTTCCCTGCCCCCGTTTTTAACGGCGTGATCCCCTACATGGCGAACCTCGACCAGTCCTGGGTGAACGTTGATGTCGACGAGCTCATGGAGCGTTATCTCGGCCGCGCAGTCGTCGCACTCAATGACGCGGATGCCGCCGGTATCGCCGAGGTCGCCTACGGCGCCGCTAAGGGCCGCGATGGAGTCATCGTCTTCACCACTCAGGGAACCGGCATCGGCTCCGCCATTATCGTCAACGGCACCCTCCTGACCAACACCGAGCTCGGGCACTTGGAGATCGATGGCCATGACGCCGAAAAGATGGCTTCCTCCGGTCAAAAGACCCTCCAGGGCCTCAACTGGGAGCAGTGGGCGCAGCGTCTCCAACGCTACTACGGCCACGTGGAGTTCCTGCTCAACCCCGACCTGTTCGTGGTCGGCGGCGGCGTGTCTGAAAACCACGAGAAGTTCATGCCTCTCCTGGATCTGAAGACCCCGATGATTCCCGCGAAGCTCCTGAACACCGCTGGCATCGTCGGCGCCGCCTACTACGCGGCGAAGCACGGCGCCTGAGCATATAGCGCGTACACGCAGAAGGACCCCGACGCGAGTCGGGGTCCTTCTGGCATCTGTCGGCCTATACGCCGGGTTCTGTCACGCACGCCGTTGCCGAACGTGCGGTGGCGACCATCTATCTAGGACCGTCGTTGCCGACGGCCTCCAGCAACCTACCCGCAGGCATCGGACGGGCCGCCCTGCCTGCTGCTCGGTCTTGCTCCGGGTGGGGTTTACCTAGCCGACGCGGTCGCCCGCGCCGCTGGTGAGCTCTTACCTCACCTTTTCACCCTTACCGACGCGTGTGCGCCGGTGGTTTGTTTTCTGTGGCACTGTCCCGCGGGTTACCCCGGGTGGCTGTTAGCCATCACCCTGCCCTGTGGAGCCCGGACGTTCCTCGAGCGTTTCCGCGCGCGGCCGCCCAGCCGACAGATCCGCATCGATCATAGCGCGCTTGGTCCCAGCCCCGCGATAGGGTGGTCACCATGGAGATCTGGTTGCCCCCGTCGGAGGGAAAGAACGCGCCCGCGCAAGGCCCGTGTCTCGCTATCAACGCTCTGTCGCGCGGCGTCCTCGCAACAAGCCGACGCACCGTGTGCGACACGCTCACCTCGCTCGGGGACGGTCCCAACGCTGCAGCCGTGCTGAAAGTAGGCGCGCGAATCGATCTGTCCGTCAACACCGAGCTCATGTCCGCTCCCTGTGCCCCGGCCTCGTCGCTCTTTACCGGCGTGCTCTACGAGGCGATCGAGCAGTGTGCACCCGGAGCGTGGGCAAGCGACGGCGCGTCCCACATCTCGATCTTTTCGGGTCTCTTTGGGGTCCTCTCCCCCACTGATGTCATTCCCGACCACCGCCTCGCGATGGGCGTGTCACTGCCCGAGCTGGGAGTTCTCTCGACCTGGTGGGCGCCGCGTCTTGACGAGGCTCTGGCCCCTGAGGCCTCGCAGCGCATCATTATCGACGGACGAAGCGGCCCCTATCGCGCAGCATGTAAGGCCCCGTGGGCACGCGTCTGGGAACTGCGCGTCGAGCGCGAAGCAAACGGCAAGCGCTCGGTGATCTCCCACGACGCGAAGCGGTGGCGCGGAGCGGTCACAGGCCTCCTCCTTGAGATGGGTGGCTACGGGGCCGAGGAAACGAAGGAGGCCGAGAAAGCGCTTGAAGCGGCCGCATACTCCCTGTCACTGAGTGACGCGAAGGGAAGCGAACACCGCGTGACAGACGTTGAATACGGCCCCGAAAAGTCGACCAAGAAGGACGGATCGACACGCACAGTTACATTGGTCACGCACTGAGCGGTAGGCTATCCTTTTTCCGGAACCTGCAGGGTGCAGGACCGGCCGATAAGTCGGCCATCAAGCGGAAACCATAGGCATGATCAACGAGGACTACCTGGCCAATATTCGGCCCACCCACCGTCAGCTCCAGTGGCAGAAGATGGAGATGTACGCCTTCATCCACTTCGGCATGAACACGATGACGGACCGCGAATGGGGCGAGGGCCATGAGGATCCAGCCCTGTTCAACCCGGGAAACGTCGACGTCGATCAGTGGATGCATGCCCTCGTCAGCGCCGGGATGACCGGCGTGATCCTGACGTGCAAGCACCATGACGGCTTCTGCCTGTGGCCCTCGGCCTACACGAAGCACTCGGTCGCATCCTCGCCGTGGAAGGGCGGGCGCGGGGACCTCGTGCGCGAGGTGTCGGACGCGGCTGCGCGCCACGGCCTCAAGTTCGGCATCTACCTCTCCCCCTGGGACATGACCGAGCCGACGTACGGCCAGGGCGAGGCGTACAACGACTTCTACATCAACCAGCTGATCGAGCTGCTCACCCACTACGGCCCGGTGTTTTCCGTCTGGCTCGACGGCGCGTGCGGCGAAGGCCCCAACGGCAAGGTCCAGGTCTACGACTGGCAACGCATCTACGATACGGTCCGCGCCCTGGCGCCCGAGGCCGTGATCTCCGTGTGCGGCCCGGACGTGCGCTGGTGCGGCAACGAGGC
>USPB01000236.1 GCA_900556405.1 uncultured Actinomyces sp. | reverse complement strand
CAGATCACGGTGGACCTGGCGACGAACTCGACGATGCTCGGGTTCACGCTCACGACCTTCTTCGTGGGCTACGCGACCGGACAGGTCCTGGGCGGCGCCATCTCGGACCAGATCGGGCGCCGACGCCCCATCATCGCGGGCGGCATCATTGCCCTGGTCGGCTCCATCATCTGCGTGTTCACGCCCAACATCTGGGTGCTCCTCGTGGGCCGAGTGTTCCAGGGCCTCGGCGGCGGCGTCGCCTCGTCGGTGGCGCGCGCGATCCTCGTCGACGTCGCGCGCGGCAAGACGCTGGCGCGCGCCATGAGCCTCATCCAGGCGATCGTCGGCTTCGCGCCGATGCTCGCCCCCGTTCTCGGCGCGTTCATCATCACGCACGCGACGTGGAGGGTCGTCTTCTGGGCGCTCGCCGGCTTCATGCTGCTGATGGCGGCCCTCGCGTGGTTCCTCGTGCCCGAGTCCCTGCCCGAGGAACGCCGCCATCCCGGCGGCATCCCCCGGTTCTTCTCCGGCCTCGTCCAGGTCGTGCGCATCCGCCCCTTCATGGGCTTCATGCTGACCAACGCGTTCTCGAGCTTCTGTATGTTCGGCTACATCTCGAACGCCACGTACGTCCTGCAGGGACCGCTGGGCCTGTCCCCCATGGCTTTCGCGTGGGTGTTCGCGTTTAACGCGCTGCTGTCGACCGGTTTCGCGCTGGTCAACGTGCGCCTGATCTCGCACTTCACGCCCCGCACGCTCATCATCACGGGCCTCACGATCGCCGCGACCGGCGTCGTGACGCTGGCGATCTCGACGTTCGTCCTCGACCTGCCGCTGATCCTCACGTGCGTGGGCTTCGCGCTGGTCATGACGGCGAACGCGTTTATCTTCGGCAATTCGGGCGCGCAGGCCATGAGCGAGGCGCGCGAGCACGCGGGCACGGCCTCGTCCGTCATGGGCGTGTTCCAGTCGATCGCAAACGGCATCGCCGCTCCCCTGGCGACCTCGGGCGGCGACAGCGCCGTGCCGATGGTGCTTGTCATGATCGTCGGCTCGGCCGGCGCATGGTTCGCGTTCTGGGTGATCGCCCGCGGCGGCAAGCACACGCAGCGCCACCTCAGCCTCGACTGAGGGGCCACCGGCGCGTCGGAAATAGGATCACCGCGCCCTGGCGGCCCCGCACATCCGGATAGGTAACACGCATCCGGATAGGTAACGGACATCTGGATAGGTTATTAACCTATCCGGATCGTCATTTCCTATCCAGATCGTCATTTCCTATCCAGATCGTCGCAACCTATCCAGATCGTCGCAACCTATCCAGAACGCGCGCCTCATCGCGAAGAATTCAGCGGACGGCGCCAGCTTTCAAAGCCTGCCGCGACTACTAGGGGCGCTCAAGCAGCACACCCACATCACCCCGCGCTCGGACTCAGCTCTCAGTCGCGCCTTGCTCGTACCTCGCAGGGCCCTCACTCGCGCGAGGCCAGCCACACCGCGACCGACACCAGGACCAGGCCGATCAGCTCGAACACGCCGGGGATCTGGCGCAGCATGACGGCCCCGACCAGGGCGGATGTGGCCGGCAGGATCGCGGCGAACAGCGCGAAGGTCGACGCCGCCAGGCGACGCATCGCGAGCGCCTCGAAGGTGTAGGGAATCGCAGTGGACAGCAGGCCCACGCCGATGACGATGGCGATCAGCTTCCACGAGGCTGTGGCCGCCATCGCGCCGGGACCGAGGAAAGGCGCGAAAAACAGGGTGCCCCACGCGCAGCCGAGCGCCAGATTCGTCACCCCGTCGCGCGTGGTCGAGGCCTTCTGCCCGACGACGATGTAGGCCGACCAGGCGAGGGCCGCGAGGAGGATCCAGGCGACGCCGACGCGCACGCTCGACACACTCAGGTCGAGGGCGAGGCCGCCGATGCACGCCACACCCGCGAACGCGAGGACTGCAGCGATGCGCGGACGCCAGCCACGGCCTCGAACAACGGCGACGGCGACCGGGCCGATGAACTCGATGGACACGGCGGTCCCCAGGGGAATGCGCGCGATGGACTCGTAGAACGAGGAGTTCATCGTCAGGATGATGACGCCGAACAGCGCAGAAATCGCCAGATCCGAGCGCGTGAGGCCGCCGCGCCACGGGCGCTTCCAGGCGAGCAGGACGACCGCGCCGGTCAGGACGCGCCACCAGGCGACGGAGGCGGGCTCGACGGACGCGAAGGCGATGACCGCGAGCGCGGCGCCCACGTACTGGATGAGGCCGGAGCCGACGATGTAGAGCTGGGGTGGGATGCGGTCGGTGACCGGGCGCTGGGCGGGTGCGTTCACTGGGCGGGTGCGTTCACTGTGCGTGGGCGTTCACTGGGCGGGCGCGAAGGTGAGGGCCGCCGAGTTCATGCAGTAGCGCATGCCGGTGGGTTGGTCGGGCGCGTCGGGGAAGACGTGGCCGAGGTGGGAGCCGCACGTCGCGCAGCGCACTTCGGTGCGAATCATGCCGTGGCTGGTGTCGACGCTCTCGACGGTCGCGCCGTCGTGGGCTTGGAAGAAGGAGGGCCACCCGCAGGAGGAGTCGAATTTCGCGTCGGAGTCGAAGAGAACGGATCCGCAGGCCGCGCACGAGTAGGTGCCGACGCGGGCCTCGTCGAGGAGTTCGCCCGTGAAGGGGCGTTCGGTGCCGGCCTCGCGCAGCACGTGGTAGCGCATGGGGCTCAGGAGCTTCTTCCACTCGGCGTCGGT
>USPB01000235.1 GCA_900556405.1 uncultured Actinomyces sp. | reverse complement strand
TGGTGCTCGAGGTCGGAGAGCTGCACGTCGGAGAACACGAGGTTCCAGTCGTAGGAGAGGGGGCCGAGGACCGGGGAGACCAGCACGTATGTCTGCACGGCGGGCGGGCGGGAGCGCAGCGCGACGGCGGCACCGAACTCGTGGCCGATGCAGATTTGGCGCGCGAAGCCCTGGTCGGCGAGCCATCCGGAGGCGGAGCGGAAGTCTTCGATGAGCGGATCGAAGGCGATGATTTCGTCGCCCGAGGCGCCGTGGCCGGAGTAATCGAAGGCGAGTGTCGCATAGCCCGCACGACGCAATACGCGACCGAGTGAATCGAACATGCCTGATGCATGACGATCCGAAAAAAAGGTGTGAGAAAAGATCACCGCGGCGTCGCGGCAGTCCACGGGACGCGTGAATGTCCCGGAGAGGGATACTCCCCGGGGCGTCTCAATCGTTATCTGGCTCACGCATTAAACATAGCGCTTCCATGCCCTCTGCGTGAAGGGGCGCCCATACTGTGCACGAATGTGACAAGACGACACACCGGGTGAGATACGGCCGAGAAAATTCCCCGCTCAGGTCGAGGATTATGCGCCGGGGGACGCGGCACCATTAAGATGGGGTGCATATGCGCCGGTGGGAAGCGCGCCCACGAGGATCAGCACCGCCCGCGCCAATGCGACGCCCACAACTTGCAGCGAGAGAAGGACATTCATGGGAACCAAGACCGGAATCCTCATCGGACTCGGCATCGGATACGTCCTGGGCACGCGCGCGGGCCGCGAGCGCTACGAGCAGATCCGCGCGAATGCCTCGAAGCTGCGCCGTTTCCCGGTCGTCGCCCGCCCTCTGGACGCGGCGGGCCAGAAGATGTCCGACCTCGTGCGTGCGGGCGGCGAGCAGGTGACCGATAAGGTCGCCGACGCCGTGAAGGAACGCCTCTTCGGCGCACCCGCCACGCAGCCCACCGCCGAGTCCGCCCAGCCGACGACTGTCGACGCGCAGGCCACGGTTGACGCGCAGGCCACGTCCTCCACGACGCAGCGTTGAGCGCGATGAGTCACGAGGCCGTGAGCGCGCACCAGCGGACCAGCGGCCAGGAGCCGTCGCGCGAGCAGATTAAGCGCTGGCGCAAGCACCTGGCGGAAGAGCGCATGGAGGCTCGCACATACCGCGATCTTTCGGAGCGCCGGACGGGCGAGGAGCGCGCTGTCCTCTTGCAGCTCGAGGAGGCGGAGCGCCGCCACGAGGAGTATTGGCTGGCGCGCCTCGGTGAGCACGCCCTGCCCGCCCCGAAGCCGCCGTTGCGCACGCGCGCCGCGTCGGTCCTCGCGCATCTTTTTGGCACGATTTTCATTCTGGCGATGGCTCAGCGCGCGGAGCAGCGTTCCGCGCGCGATGTGGATGATGATGTGCCGGCGCACATGCAGGCTGACGAGCAGATTCACGCCGAGGTTATTCGTTCCCTGGCGGCGAAGTCCCGCGAGACACTGGCGGGCACGTTCCGCGCGGCGGTCTTCGGGGCGAATGACGGCCTCGTGTCGAACCTGGCTCTCGTGCTGGGTGTGGCGGCCTCGGGCATGGAGCCGCACGTCGTCCTGCTGACGGGCGTGTCGGGCCTGCTCGCGGGCGCCCTGTCGATGGCGGCCGGCGAGTGGGTGAGTGTGCGCAGTCAGCGTGAGCTCCTCGATGCCTCGATCCCCGATCCGGACGCGCACCAGGCGGTGACGGACCTGGATGTGGACGCGAACGAGCTGGCCCTCGTGTTCCGCGCGCGCAGCGAGAGCGAGGAGGAGGCCGAGCGGCACGCGAAGCAGGTCTTTGCGCGCCTCGCCAAGCCGGCGACCGGCGAGTCCGGCGCGATCGCGGTGCGCGCTGCCCTGGGCGGCAGTGCCGAGTCGGACGGCGCGGGCGATCAGATTGGCACGCCCACGAAGGCGGCCCTGTCCTCGTTCTGTTTCTTTGCGACGGGCGCGTTCTTCCCGTTGATCCCCTACATCCTGGGAATGACGAGCCTGGCGGCGATCGCCGTCGCGGCCGCGATCGTCGGCGTCGCCCTGCTGTTTACGGGCGGCGTAGTCGGCATCCTCTCGGGGCAGGCCCCGACGCCTCGCGCACTGCGCCAGCTCCTCGTGGGTTACGGCGCGGCAGGCGTCACCTACCTGCTGGGCCTGTTGTTCGGCACCTCGGTTTCCTGAGGCCTTCTCGAAAGGGGCGAGGCCGGGGAGGTCTCGGGGGACGAGGCCGGGGCTGACCCGCGCGTTCCCCTGGCCTCGGGCGAGGCGTGGGGCGGCGGCCGGGACTCGTCTCCACAGCCCGTGTGCCAAACTGGGGGCATGACGACTTTTCTTTCTCGGGCGCGCGGCGCCATGGTGGGCCTGGCGGTCGGCGACGCGGTGGGCACCACGAATGAGTTCAAGTGGGCGGGGACTTTCGAGCCGATTACGGACATGGTGGGTGGCGGCCCGTTCCTGCTCAAGCCCGGCCAGTGGACGGATGACACGTCGATGGCGCTGTGCATCGCGGATTCCCTGCTGGCGAAGGGCCGCTACGACTCGTTTGACGTGATGGACCGCTACCAGCGCTGGTATTCGAAGGGTTACCGTTCGTCGACGGACAGGTGTTTCGACATTGGCGGCCAGGTGCGCGCCGCGCTCTTCGATTTCGAGCACGAGCGCCGTGTGCCGGTGACCGCCGAGCGCACGAACAGCGCCGGTAACGGCGCGATTATGCGCCTGGCACCCATGGTGATCGCGGGTTTCCGCTCGCGTTCCCC
>USPB01000234.1 GCA_900556405.1 uncultured Actinomyces sp. | reverse complement strand
TCCGACGCGTTGACGACCACGTCGTCCTTCGCCTTCGCGTTGCGGCCGCAGATCAGGCCGATCGTGCGCGGCAGGAAGGGGAGGGGCTTCTTGCGGGCATCCGAGAACAAGCCCTCGGCCGCCAGGCGGGCGCGCAGCGCCTCAATCTGCGCCAGCAGGTCACCCACGCCCTGCAGGTGAATCTCCGCAGCCTGCAGATTCAGGCGACCCGAGCGCTCCCAAAACACCGGCTTCACGCGCGTCACCACCCGCGCACCCTCGGTCAGCGGCGTCGAATCCATGACGCCCGCCCACGCGGTCACCGTCATCGACGTGTCCGTCTGCAGGTCGCGCAGCGTCAAAAAGTGCATCTTCGCGCCCGGACGCACCTTGTACTCAACGACCTGGCCCTCCACCCACAGGGGGCTCATGCGGTCCACGTACACCTTGATGTTCTCCGTCAGCCTGCGCAGCGGCCACGGGTTATCCCGCGTCGTATCAGCCGCCTTCGCGGCGGGTGGACGAGGCTGGGGCGAGCCGCCCTGAGGCGGCGCAGCAGGAGTAGCAGGCAATGTCACGTCCCTCAGCATGCCACACGAACAGCCCCGCCGCGCTGCCGCGCCGCGCCCCTGTGGACAGCCCCTCTCGCCCGGACGCGCGAGCGTGAGGGGGCGCCCAGGCCCGCCCCGCGCCCAGGGCGGTCGGGGAGCGGGGGCGGCCCCGGCCTCGTCGATGAGGAGCGTGTGGTATTGCCACGAGCGCGCGCACGGGCGCGTCCCCGGGCGCTAGGGTGGATGCATGAATGAAAACGTCGATCTGCGTGCCAGCGCCGAATCCCCCCTGCCCGCCTCCCACGGCGAGGGCAGCGGCCGCATTCTCTTGGCGGCTCCCCGCGGATACTGCGCCGGTGTGGACCGCGCCGTCGACGTCGTCGAAAAGGCCCTCGAGCTCTACGGCGCGCCCGTGTACGTGCGCAAGGAGATCGTCCACAACAAGTTCGTCGTCGAGTCGCTGACTAAGCGCGGCGCGATCTTCGTCCAGGAGACCGACGAGGTGCCCGAGGGGGCCCGCGTCGTCTTCTCCGCGCACGGCGTCTCCCCGGCCGTCCACGACGCAGCCGCCACCCGCCACCTCGCCACGATCGACGCGACCTGCCCGCTCGTGACCAAGGTGCACCGCGAGGCCGTGCGCTTCGCGAAGGAAGACTACGACATCATCCTGGTGGGCCACCAGGGCCACGAGGAGGTCGAGGGAACCTTCGGCGAGGCCCCGGATCATATTCAGGTCGTGGGCACCCCCGACGAGGTCGAGGGCGTCGTCGTGCGCGACCCCTCGCGCGTCGTGTGGATCTCCCAGACCACGCTCTCCGTCGACGAGACCCGCGAGACCGTGGACCGCCTGCGCCAGCGCTTCCCGCAGCTCATCGACCCGCCGTCGGACGACATCTGCTACGCCACCCAGAACCGCCAGGGTGCCGTGAAATTCATCGCGCCCCAGGTGGACGTCATGGTCGTCGTCGGATCGGCGAACTCCTCGAACTCCGTGCGCCTCGTCGAGGTTGCGCTCGAGGCCGGGGCGGGCGCCGCCTACCGCGTCGACAAAGCCGACGAACTCCAGGAGGCCTGGTTCGAGGGGGCCCAGACCGTGGGCCTCACCTCCGGCGCATCCGTGCCCGAAATCCTCGTGCGCGACGTCATTGAATGGCTGCAGGAGCGCGGATTCCCCACCGTCGAGGTGGCCCGCACCGAAACCGAATCGACGACCTTCGCGCTGCCCCGCGACCTGCGCGCCGACCTCAAGAACGCCGGCATGGCACCCGCGCGCCCCCACGCGCCCCGCGTCGCCGGGCCAAACCACACGAAGTAGGGCAACGTCACCGGGCCTGCTCCGATAGGATGGGGGCGTGTCTCTTACTATCGGTATCGCTGGACTGCCCAACGTCGGCAAGTCCACCCTGTTCAATGCCCTGACCTGTGCGACCGTGCTCGCCGCGAACTACCCCTTCGCGACCATCGAGCCCAACGTCGGCGTCGTGCCCCTGCCCGACCCGCGTCTGAACACGCTCGCGGAGATCTTCGGCTCCCAGCGCATCATCCCCGCCACCGTGTCCTTCGTCGACATCGCCGGCATCGTGCGCGGCGCCTCCGAGGGTGAGGGCCTGGGCAACCAGTTCCTGGCCAACATCCGCGAGGCCGACGCGATCTGCCAGGTCACGCGCGCCTTCTCCGACCCCGACGTCGTGCACGTTGACGGCAAGGTGGACCCGGCCTCGGACATCGAGACCATCAAGACCGAGCTGATCCTCGCCGACATGCAGACGATCGAGAAGCAGATCCCGCGCCTCGAAAAGGAGGTGCGCGGCAAGAAGACCGAGCCGATCGTTCTCGAAACCGCGCGAGCGGCTCTCGAGCTGCTGGAGCGCGGCGAGCTGCTGTCCGGCCCCGAGGGCGCCAAGCTGGACCAGGACGCGCTGCGTTCCTTCCAGCTCATGACCTCCAAGCCCTTCATCTTCGTGTTCAACATGGACGCCGCCGAGATGGACAACGAGGAGATGAAGGACGAACTGCGCTCCCTCGTAGCCCCCGCCGAGGCCATCTTCCTGGACGCCCAGTTCGAGGCCGAGCTGGTCGAGCTCGACGACGAGGACGCCCGCGAGATGCTCGCCGAATCCGGCCAGGACGAGTCCGGCCTGGACAAGCTGGCCCGCGTCGGCTTCGACACCCTGGGCCTGCAGACCTACCTCACCGCCGGTGAGAAGGAAGCGCGCGCCTGGACGATCCACAAGGGCGACACCGCCCCCAAGGCCGC
>USPB01000233.1 GCA_900556405.1 uncultured Actinomyces sp. | reverse complement strand
GTGGCGGCGCTGACCTGGCTGACGCCCTCGACCATGGCGGGGACCTTCACGCCGTCCTTGACCGGGCGGTCCTTGATCGGGGTGTCGAGGTCGGTCGGCGATCCACTGTCGGTCGTGACGTTGTCGTTGTCCATGCCGTCGTTGCCCGCCGAGGCGATGACGGCCAGACCCTTACCCTGCACGTAGGCAATGGCACGGGTCGCTGCCTCGAGGCCGGCGGCCTGCTCGGGGTCGCTGGGGCTCCAGTAGACCCAGGGGTCCATCGAGTAGGAGTTGTTGACGATGTCGACGCCGTGGCTGGCGGCCCACATGAAGCCGCAGGTCACATACTCGGGGTACATGAGCTGCTCGCTGTTCGCGGCCTTGATGGACACGAGGGTCGAGGTCGGGGCGATGCCGTCGATACCGATGCCGTTGTGGTTGGCAGCGATGATGCCCGCGACGTGCGTGCCGTGGAAGTAGTCGTCACGCCAGGAACCGTAGGCCTGGGAGGCGATGCCGTTGTGCGCGCAAGAAACAGACCGGGAGGTGTCGACGCGTCCCACGAGGTCGGGGTGCGTGTCGTCGATACCCGTGTCGATGACGCCAACGGTGACGGGCGCGTGCGCGATCGGCACGGCGGCAGCGTCAGCGGCGCTCATCGCCTGAGCACCCCAGTTGACGACCTCCTCGGGCTTATCGGCCTCGGTCGCGCTCTCGCCGCGCAGGGAAGCCGGGCCACCCGACTGAGCGCCGGACTGGGCCCCCGACTGGGCACCGGACTGCGCGGTGTCCGCGTCCCCGGACTGCGGGGCCGGCTGCGGGTCGGGGGCGGCCTGACGTTCCCGTTCGGGCACGGCGGCCACGCGCGTCGGGCCCACCGAATGCACAGAGATACCGGCCTTCGCCAGGGCTTGGGCCAGGTCCGGGGCGAACGAGGCCGACTCGCTTTGAGCGAAGAACGTTCCGATCTGCGGGTACGAGGCCAGGGCGACGCCCCCCGCGGACGCAACCAGCGAGGTCGCGCGCGCGAGATCTTCGGCGCTGGCCTGCGGGCTCAGGTTAATCGCGTAGTTCATCAGGCCGGCGCTCGCGCGGGCAGGCGCGATGAGGCCAGTGTGGTCGTCGGCCCGGGTGGGTGGGGCGGTCGCTGTGGCCACGCCCATGGACAGGGCGAGGGCAGCGACGAGCCCGATGCGTGCAACATTGCGGCGCATGGTTCCTCGACTTTCGGTTGTGGGTCTGGCGAGTACGGCAATGTACTCATCAGAACTATCATGCTTTAGTTTGTCACTCGCCACAATTTAGCACCGCTTAACTCCGCCAACACCTCGATAAAGGCGAGAATTCCGGGGCAGCACTCCCCCACGCGCACGCGCCCGGGAGCCATGACAAAACTGCCCCCGAGCCGCAACCAAGCGGGGCCGGGCACCCGCAGATGCCCGGCCCCACCGCGACGATTCACCGCCGCCGGTTAGCGCATGCGCCCGTCCGGTCCGAAGGCGTAGGCCACGCCGTTTACCTGCTGGCTACCGGTGACCATCGCACCCGTCGCGGGATCCAAGTAGTACCAGGAGCCGCCCTCATGCAGCCAGCCGATCGCCATCGCGCCGGAGGGCGTGAGGTAACACCAGGCGGCCCCTCCCCCAATTTCGCACATAATTTCCTTTGGTCAAAATTCGAGCAGGCCCATAAACGTTGCAATTCCAACGGCTTGATTTCAAAATTCGAAATAGCGGGACGGGAATTACGTGCGAAATTTGGGGGAATGCAGGCCAGAGGGGCACGAAACGGGGAGCACACGAGCGGGAGCACACGGCACACCAGGGGCACACGAGCGGGAGCACACGGCACACCGGGAGCACACCGGGAGCGCAAAACGGGGAGCACCCGCAGGCACTCCCCGTCTCGCACTCTGTTTACTCCAGGTCGGCGTTTACTCCAGGCCGGCGGTTACTCCAAGCCGACAGTTACTCCAAGCCGGCGTCGAGGGCCAGCAGATGATCCACCGTCTGCGGGCGGATGAACCAGCGGGCGGCCCCATCCTCGACCGCAAGAACGCCGGGCTTCGTCAGCATGTTGTAGTTCGAGGCCATCGAGTAGCCGTACGCGCCCACTGCCGGGACCGCCAGCAGGTCACCGCCCGCGATGTCGGCCGGCAGGTCGATGTCGCGGATGATGATGTCGCCACTCTCGCAGTGCTTGCCGACGATGCGGCAGCGCACCAGGGACGAGGCATCGGCCGGGTCTCGGTTCGCGAGCGTCGCCGTGTAGACCGCGTCGTAGAGAACCGGGCGGATGTTATCCGACATGCCGCCGTCGATCGCCACGTAGCGGCGCACTCCCCCGTCTTCCAACGAGACGTCCTTGACGACGCCGACGCGGTAGAGCATGACCATCGAGGGACCCGCGATGGAGCGGCCCGGCTCGACGGACACGTGAGGGATCGGCAGGCCGTGGTGGGCGCAGCGCTCGCGCACGACCTCCGCCAGGGCGCGGGCGACCTCGACCGGTGAGGTCGGGACCGGATCCTGGCCCGTGTAGGCGATGCCGACGCCGCCACCCAGGTCGATCGCGGGAACGTCCAGGCCGAGCTCGGCCTTCATGCGCGCCGCAAAGTCGACGACGATGCGCGCGGCCTCGGCGAAGGCCTCGGTCCCGAAGATCTGAGAGCCGATGTGGCTGTGCAGCCCGCGGAAGTCCAGGTGAGGCGCGTCCTTGATGGCGGCCACGGCCTCGTACGCTTGGCCGGTCGCCAGGGACAGGCCGAACTTCTGGTCCTCGTGGGCGGTCGCGATGTACTCGTTGC
>USPB01000232.1 GCA_900556405.1 uncultured Actinomyces sp. | reverse complement strand
TCGCCCTCGCCGAGCAGACGGGCGTCCTGGAGCTGCGCGACCGCATGTTCGCGGGCGAGCACATCAACGTCACCGAGGATCGCGCCGTCCTGCACACCGCGCTGCGCCGCCCCGCGACCGACTCCCTGACGGTCGACGGCCAGGATGCGATCGCTGACGTCCACGAGGTCCTGGAGAAGGTCTACGCCTTCGCCCGCCGCGTCCGCTCCGGCGAGTGGGTCGGCATCACGGGCAAGCCCGTCAAGACCGTCGTCAACGTCGGCATCGGCGGCTCCGACCTGGGCCCCGTCATGGCGTACGAGGCCCTCAAGCCCTACGTCCAGGAGGGCCTGGAGTGCCGCTTCATCTCCAACATCGATCCCACCGATGCAGGCGAGACCACGAAGGACCTGGATCCCGAGACGACCCTCGTGATCGTCGCCTCCAAGACCTTCACGACGCTGGAGACCATCACGAACGCAAAGGTCGTGCGCGCCTGGCTGCTGGACGGCCTGCGTGAGCGCGGCATCGTCACCGACGAGGCCTCCGAGAAGGAAGCGATCGCCAAGCACTTCGTCGCCGTGTCCACCGCCCTGGACAAGGTTGCCGAGTTCGGCATCGATCCGGCCAACGCCTTCGGTTTCTGGAGCTGGGTGGGCGGCCGCTACTCCGTGGATTCCGCCGTGGGCACCTCCCTGGCCGTCGCGATTGGCCCCGAGGGCTTCGCCGACTTCCTCGCCGGCTTCAACGCCATGGACCGTCACTTCCTTGAGGCCGCTCCCGAGAAGAACGTGCCCCTGCTGATGGGCCTGCTCAACGTGTGGTACTCGAACTTCCTGGGCGCCGACACGCACGCCGTCCTGCCCTACTCCCAGTACCTGCACCGCTTCCCCGCGTACCTGCAGCAGCTGACCATGGAGTCCAACGGCAAGTCCGTGCGCCGCGACGGCAGCCCTGTTACCTACGAGACCGGCGAGGTCTTCTGGGGCGAGCCCGGCACCAACGGCCAGCACGCCTTCTACCAGCTGATCCACCAGGGCACCCGCATGGTTCCCGCCGACTTCATCGCGTTTGCGAACCCGACGTGGGCGCTGGGTGATGGCGACGCCGACATGCACGAGCTGTTCCTGTCGAACTTCTTCGCCCAGACCAAGGCCCTGGCGTTCGGCAAGACCAGCGAGGAGGTGCGCGCCGAGGGCACGCCCGAGGCCATCGTCTCCGCCCGCGTGTTCACCGGCAACCGTCCCACGACGTCGATCATGGCCCCCGCCCTGACCCCCTCGGTCCTGGGCCAGCTGATCGCCCTGTACGAGCACATCACCTTCGTCGAGGGTGCCGTGTGGGGCATCGACTCCTTCGATCAGTGGGGCGTTGAGCTGGGCAAGGTCCTGGCCAAGCAGATCCTCCCCGCCATCGAGGGCTCGTCCGAGGCCCTGGACGCGCAGGATCAGTCCACCCGCGCTCTCATCGAGTACTACCGCGCGAATCGCACGAAGTAGTCTCATCTGAGCTGTGCTCGGGGGCCGCGCCGGCTGGCGCGGCCCCCGACGTGTACGTGGGGATGGGTGGTGGGAGCGAACGCTCCCGCCGCCTCGCCGTTTGTGGGGACGAGGCGTCGCTTAGTGCTCGATGTGCTCGTGGCACGCGTGCTCGGGGCATTCGAGCTGGAACGTGGAGTGCGCGATGGGGAAGTGGTGGCACGCGCATTCGCCCAGCTCATGGACGATGCGGTCGCGGGAGGGCCCGTCGGCCTCGTGCATGACGGTCACGTGCGCGGTGACGGTCACCAGGTGTGAGGACACGGCGGCCACGTGCAGGTCGTGCACGCCCAGCACGCCGTCGACGCCCATCATGTGCGCGCGCAGCTCGGGGACGTCGACGGTCGCGGGCGTCTGCTCCATGAGGATCGCGAGGGAGCGCCTCAGGAGGGAAAGCGCGCGCGGGGCCATGAGGACGGCGATGAGCAGCGACGCGATCGCGTCCGCGCGCGCCCACCCGAATGCCCACTCTGCACCTGCCGCCAGGATCACCGCCAGGGATCCGAGCGCGTCGTTCGCGACCTCCAGGAATGCTGCCTTCATGTTCAGGTTCGCGTCGCGCCCGCCCGCCAGGATCGCCAGAGAGACGACGTTCGCGAGCAGGCCGATGACGCCGACGAGGAGCATCGGGCCAGCCTCGACGGGCGGGGGAGAGACGAGGCGCCAGGCTGCCTCCCACGCGACCATCACGCTGATAATGAGGAGCATGCCGGCCTGCAGTGCGGCGGCCAGGACCTCGGAACGCGCCCACCCCCACGTGTGCTTCTCGTCGCGCGGCCGGCGCGTCAGGTGGGCCGCGACGAGGGCGACGACCAGGCCGGACGCGTCGACAACCATGTGTCCCGCGTCTGCCGCCAGCGACAAGGACCCAGACCAGAAGGCGCCGAGCAACTCCGCGATGACGACGGCCCCCGTCACCGCGAGCGCCCACCCCAAGCGCTTGGTCGAGGCCCCCGCGTGGGAATGATCGTGGGAGTGGCCTCCCTGCCCGCGCTCCGGGGAGTGCGCGTGCTCGTGGGAGTGCGCCACGGCCTCGTCAATGTGGGACGAGGCAGGGGCCGGGATCCGGGAGGAAGCGGGTTCGTGCGGGGCACTGGGGTTGTTGTCGGACATACGCCCTACTTTACGGCGGGGTGGTATGAGTGCGGGAGAGCTCCCCAATGTGTATGTTGTAGATCACTGTTCGGCTGTCTCGTCTTGGGACTGGGTGCCCGGGTCGAACTGTGACCGACGACGTATCCTAGGATGCAGAGCGCGGGGAACACCGCGACTGAAGGGCACACGCCCACAGGAACTGTAAAG
>USPB01000231.1 GCA_900556405.1 uncultured Actinomyces sp. | reverse complement strand
TCACGGACCTGGAGCGCTCCGAGCGCCTGCGCCGCATGCGTGAGGGCACGCTGGGGTCCATTCACTCCTGGGAGCTCGTCACCGCCGTTGACGGCCCCGGCACGCGCATGACGGTGTTCCTCAACGGCTGCCCGCTGCGTTGCCTGTACTGTCACAACCCCGATACGTTCCTCATGAAGGACGGCGCTCCCGTGTCCGACACGGAACTCTTGTCCCGCATCGCGCGCTACCGCCGTATTTTCCGCACGACGAAGGGCGGTATCACGCTGTCCGGCGGTGAGGTCCTCATGCAGCCCCAGTTCGCCAAGCGCATCCTGATGGGTGCGAAGGAGATGGGCGTGCACACCTGCATCGATACCTCTGGGTTCCTGGGAGCGAACTGCGACGACGAGATGCTCGACGCGATCGACTTGGTGCTCCTAGACGTCAAGAGCGGCAACGAGGAGACCTACAAGAAGACGACGGGTCGCGCGCTGGCGCCCACGATCGAGTTCGGTGATCGCATTGCCGCGCGCGGTGGCGCGACGCGCATCTGGATTCGTTTTGTCCTTGTTCCGGGCCTAACCGATGATCCGGAGAACGTGCGTCAGGTTGGCGAGATTGTCTCGCGTTGGAAGGACGTCATCGATCGTATCGAGGTCCTACCCTTCCACCAGCTGGGCAAGGACAAGTGGCATTCGCTGGGTCTGGACTACCAGCTGGAGGACACGAAGGCTCCCACGCCCGAGGCCACGGAGGAAGTGCGCAACTACTTCCGGTCGCTGGGCTTCGAGGTCCACTGAGGATAGCGTCGCGGCCTCGGGAGGACGTGAGTGAGGCTCACTCCCCCGGGGTCCACGTATATCCGCTGCTCCCCCACCCGCGCTCGCGAATGACCTGCCCGGCTTCATCCGCGTAGGGCTGAGCGAGGCGGTCGACGTAGAGGGTTCCGCGCAGGTGGTCGTATTCGTGCTGGAAGATGCGCGCGAGCCAGCCGCGGGCGGCGACCTCGATGGGCGTACCCGACACGTCGTATCCGCGTAGGACGGCGCCGAGTGCGCGACGCAGCGGGTAGCCGTATCCGGGCACGGAGAGGCATCCCTCGGACTCGCAGGTGGCGTCGGGGCGGGTGGGCAGGATTGCTCCCGCGCCCTGGTCATCCCAGACGAGGTCGAGGGTCGGGTTGACGACGACGCCACTGAGCGCTGTGTTGAAGCCTCGGCGAGGCCCCTCGTCGAGCTGGAGGACGTCGCGGTAGCGGCTGTCGAACGCGCCGCCCCCGGCGTACCGCCACACGAAGATCTGAGATCCAACGCCGACCTGCGGCGCCGCGAGGCCGACCCCGGGCGCGGCGTGCATCGTCTCGATCATGTCGGCGACAAGGTCGCTCAGCTCGGAGTCGAAGGAGTCGATCGGCGCAGCGACTCGATGTAGGACCGGCTCGCCCGTGATGCAGATCGGCAGGATGCTCATTCTTCTTCTCCCGTGTGTCCGTGCGGAATAACACCGACGCCCGCCGCTTCGAGGGCGCGCGGGGTGGTCGGGTCCAGGCATTTGATGACGCGGGCCGGATTACCGACCGCGATGGAGTTGGCTGGGATCGATCGGGTGACGACGCCGCCCGCACCGATGATCGAGTTTTCGCCGATGGTGACGCCCGGGCACACGACGACGGAGCCTCCGAGCCACACGTTATCCTCCAGGGTGATCGGGGCGGATGATTCCCATTTCGCGCGACGAGGCCCGGGCTCGGTCGGGTGGATCGCGGTGTAGAGCGAGCAATTCGGACCGATGAGGACGTCCTTGCCGATGATCACCGGAGCGACGTCAAGGACGGTCAGGCCGTAGTTGACCCACGACCGCTCGCCAATGGAGATGTTGCAGCCGTAGTCGACACGCAGGGGCGGTCGGATATCGACGCTCTCCCCCACCTCGCCGAGGACCTGGGAGAGCAGGTAGCGGGCGATGTCCGGATCGGTGGGATGCGCCTGCTCGTAGAGGGCCAGGAGGCGAACCGCACGCCTCGTGAGTGCCGAGAGCTCATCATCGGCGATGTAGTAGTCGCCGTCGCGCATGCGCTGCACGGGGGTACGCTCGTCGTCGCAGAATCGGGGATCGTCGAAATTCGTTCCCGGGGAAATGGTCATGCGACCAGGGTAGTCGAGGCCCTCTCGAGGCGGGGGGCGCGGCGCGCGTCCAGGTGGCCGAGGAGGGCGCGCAGCTGGGAAATGTCGGCGGCGGGATCCTCGGGATGCCACTGCACGCCGATGACGGGTGCGTCGATCGTTTCAATGGCTTCGATGGTGCCGTCCGGGGCATAGGCGCTCACCTGCAGGCCCTCGCCCACGCGTGCCACGCGCTGGTGGTGGGCGGAGGAGATGATCAGCTCAGAGTCGGTGAGGACGGGTGCCAGGGCGCGCTCAAGGTTCGTTCCCCCGCCGACGCGCACGCTGTGACGGATGAAGCGATGGTCGGACAGGATCCGGTTGTTCGTGTGCGTACCGTGGGCGCCCTCGATGTGCTGCTCGAGCGTGCCACCCAGGGCCGTATTGATGATCTGCATGCCGCGGCAAATCCCCAGGAGCGGCGTGCCCGTGCGCACGGCGTAGTCGACGAGGGCGATCTGTCCGCGGTCGGCTCGGTACCAGTGGCGTCCCTCGGCCTGATATCCCTGCGAGGCACCGTACAGGCTGGGGTGGACATCCTCGCCGCCCATGATAATGATCGCGTCGGCGTGCTGGGCGCGCAGGGCTGCACCCTCGGCGCCGTCTTCCTGCGCGTACTCGCGAATGACGTTCCAGGTAGGCAGCGCGGCCTGAAGAAGACGATCCCACAGGCGCATGCAGATGTTGTTGTATGCCTCGTCCCCCGGGCGTG
>USPB01000230.1 GCA_900556405.1 uncultured Actinomyces sp. | reverse complement strand
TAACCGTCGCGCGCAGGGTGGCAGGATCACCGATTGCTTGGATCACATAGGGCGGCGAGTAGCTGGTGCCGTCGACGAGGATGACGTTGCCGATGCAGCGGATGACGGTGCGGGAAGTGACGCGTACGCCTTGGACGGTCATGGCCTCGGCGCCGCCGCTCCACAGGGCGTTCATGGTGTCCTCGATGTCCTGCTGGTGGATGACGAGGTCGTTGGGGGTCGCGCCTTCGGGGATCTGTCCGGGGGGTGCGTCGGAGAGGGTGATTTGGACGCCGGGCCCGGAGACGGGGTGGTTGGAGCGGGCGGTGAACGCGTCTTCGTCGGGGGCGCCGGATTGGGGGTCGGCGGAGGAGAAGCTCTGGACCTGCGCGTCGAGCTCGGACACCTCGTTGTCGAGGGTTTTGACCTGTTCCTGGCGGTTTCGCACGAGGGTGGTCAGGTCAGAGGTGGCGGCGGGGTTTTTGCGTTCGTTGAGCGCGGAGATGGAGAAGAGGAGTCCGGAGGCGACGGTGACGGCGAGGACGCCTGCGATGTGGCGGACGCTGCGTGGGCGCATCTTTCCCCCTCCCGTGGCGCTGCGCTTTGGCACTTTCCACGTCCGAGACTACGCTAGTGTTGCGACTAATTCATCACCGCCGGGCGGTTTTCTTCCCGCGCGGGCCAGCAGAGAGGACCCGACGTGGCCGAATCCAAGAAGCGTAAGAAGAATGGGCATGAGGTTGAGGACGATACCGATATCCAGAACTGGACTGACGGTATTCCGCTGAGCCCGGCCTGGTGGGCACCCGCTTTCGTGACCCTGATGATTCTGGGCCTGCTGTGGGTTGTCGTCTACTACATTTCGTCGGGCACGTACCCGGTGCCGAAGCTGGGCGCATGGAACATCGCGGTGGGCCTGGGCACGATGATGGTGGGCTTCCTGATGACGCTGCGTTGGCGTTGAGCGCGAGCGGTCTCGCGGTACACGTGAGTGTGGGGCGTTCCGGCTGTGGCCGGGGCGCCCCACTATTTCTATCGACGAGGCCGGGGCTGGCTGTCGGGTCGAAGCGGAGCCGCCGGGTCCCGAGTGCGGCTGCCGAGTTATGGGCGAGTGAGTTCGACCCTCATGCCCGCGTCGTACATGCCGAGGAGGGATCGTCCGGCGAGGCCGTCTTCGAGGCCCGCGGGATGCGCGCTGGCGAAGGACATGACGGTTGTGGCGCCGGCTCGCAGGATCGCGGGCGAGGCCGGGGCGGAGGGGCCGAGGACGACGGTGTGGACGTCGGAGGAGAGCGCGAGGAGGCGCGGCATGGTTTTGTTGACGAACGCGGATCCGGAAATGAAGACGTAGTCCATGTCGGGGAGCAGGTATTCGCAGGCGGAGTCGGGGTAGTCGCCGTCGAAGACATTACGTTCGAGGATGGTGAGCTCGGCGGCATCTGGCATGGCGGCAGCCGCGAAGGGGAAGTGTCCGATGACGGCGACGCGCTTGCCGGCGACGAGGGGCGCGTAGGGGTGGAAGGTGCGCGCCCAGTTGTTTTCCTTGCAGGGGGTAAATCCGTGGGCGAGGGCGCGCACGGGGTGGGAGTGGTAGGCGTTGACGGCGGCCATGCCGATGCCGGCGTCTTCGAAGTTCCAGGATTTGGCGAGGGCCGCGACGTCACGCAGGGGCCGTCCGACGAGGTCGGAGGGGTCTTCGGTGGCGCGCGGGCGGGACTGGACGTTCATGCCGAAGGCCATGCCGACGCCGTCTTCGCTGGAGGCGACGCGACGCCACTTGCCGTCGGTGTGGATCGCCGTGACGGTGATGTCGGCGGGGATCTCGTCGATGAGCTGGTCGTACAGGTCCCAGGGGCTGGTCATGGTCTCTCCTGTGGGAAGCATGAGGGAGGGCCCGGCATGCTTTGCCGGACCCTCCCTATGTTAGGCCATCCTTAGATGCGACGCGCCTGTCAGTCGTGAACGCGTCACGCGCCGTAGACCTCGACGAGGACGCGGAACGCGAGGGCGCAAAGCGCGACTATGCCCGCGATCATGCCGAGGGCCGCGAGCGCCTGGCGGCGATTCTGCGCAGCCTCCGTGACGCCCGAGCGCGGGCGTGCCAGGCGCACCAAAACCCACGTGGCGGCCACGCCGGCGATCGCTCCGCCGATGTGCCCCTGCCAGGAGATGCCGCTGACCACGAAGCCGTACACGAGGTTGACGCCGAGCAGGGTCAGGATCGCGGTCGTGTCAGACCCACCCAGGCGCTGCAGGACAAACACCGCGCCGAAGAGCCCAAACACGGCGGCGGACGCGCCCACCGTGCTGACGAAAATCTCGGTGGGCTGGATGAGGCACCACGCGAGGATGAAGGCGGAACCGCCCAGCGCGCTCACCAGGTAGACGGTGAGGAAGCGCCACCAGCCCATCACCGGCTCGATCGCGCGCCCCACCCAGTACAGGGACAGCATGTTGAACAGGATGTGCAACAGACCGCCGTGCAGGAACGCGCCTGTGAGGATCGTCCACGGGTGGGCCATCAGCTGCGCGGGCACGAGGGCGAGCGAGGATGTGAGGGCGGGCGACACCCATGTGAGGGCGTACATGAGGACGCAGACCGCCATCATCGCGTAGGTGACGACCGGCGCACCAGCGGCGGCCGCGCGCGACGGGGAACGCATCCACCCCTTCTTCGAGGATGAGCAGTCCACGCAGATGGAGCGCACCTCGGTGGGGATCGCGCAGTCCACGCACATGGGGCGGTTGCAGCGCTTGCAGTAGTCGACGCTGCGCACGCCCGGGTGGCGCGGGCACTCGGGAGCGGCGCGCGGGTCAGAGCGTTGGCCGTAGCTCGGCATGCTCATAGCTTCCCTTTCGGCGGGGGTAAGGGACGAGG
>USPB01000229.1 GCA_900556405.1 uncultured Actinomyces sp. | reverse complement strand
GATCGACTGACGTGAGCGCCGTCGACCGCCAGTACGAGGACCTGCTGGCGCGCATTATGCGTGAGGGCACCCCCAAGGGTGACCGAACCGGCACGGGCACGCGTTCCCTGTTCGGGGCGCAGCTGCGCTACGACCTGTCCAAGGGCTTCCCGCTGATCACGACGAAGCGCGTGCACCTGAAGTCGGTGGTGGGCGAGCTCCTGTGGTTCCTGTCGGGGTCGTCGAACGTGTCCTGGCTCCAGGACAACGGCATCCGCATCTGGAACGAGTGGGCGGACGAGGAGGGCGAGCTGGGCCCGGTGTACGGCGTCCAGTGGCGTTCCTGGAATGCGGGGGATGGCCGCCGTATCGACCAGATTTCCCAGGTCCTCGAGACGCTCAAGACGAACCCGGATTCGCGCCGCATGGTGGTCTCCGCGTGGAACGTCGGCGACCTGCCGGAGATGGCGCTCGAGCCTTGTCACGCGTTCTTCCAGCTGTACGTGGCCGACGGCCGCCTGTCGCTCCAGCTCTACCAGCGCAGCGCAGACATGTTCCTGGGTGTTCCCTTCAACATTGCGTCCTACTCGCTGCTCACCCACATGTTCGCCCAGCAGGCTGGCCTTGAGGTCGGCGACTTCATTTGGACGGGCGGGGACTGCCACATCTACTCCAACCACACGGAGCAGGTGACCGAGCAGCTGAGCCGCGAGCCGTACCCGTTCCCACGTCTGGAACTCACGAAGGCTCCCTCGATGTTCGAGTACTCCTTCGATGACATTTCAGTCGTCGACTACCAGCATCACCCCACGATCAAGGCTCCGGTCGCCGTATGACGAAGCTCGCCGCGATTTGGGCGCAGGATAGCAACGGGATCATCGGTACGGGCACGGCCATGTCCTGGCATGTTCCCGCGGATTTCCGCCACTTTAAGGAGTCCACGATGGGCTGCCCGATCATCATGGGTCGCCGCTCGTGGGAGGCCCTGGGTCGCGCCCTGCCGGGCCGCACGAACATCGTGATCACCCGTACGCCCGGGTACGAGGCCGCAGGTGCGCTCGTCGTCTCCTCCGTCGATGAGGCGCTCCAGATCGCGCGCGAGGAAACGGCGCGCACGGACGCCCCGTACATCTGGATCACGGGCGGGGCTCAGCTCTATGCGCAGACTCTCCCGCTCCTGGACGAGGCCGTGGTGACCGACCTGGATCTGGACGTGGCCGCGAGCGAGCCCGAGGGCTCGACCTTCGTGTACGCACCGCCGCTGGATCCGGCGCTATGGCGTCGGGACGAGGAGCGCAGCGACGCGGAGTGGCGTGAGCGCTCAGGGGACGCTCGCTGGAAGGTGAGCACCTGGGTGCAGCGCTAAGTGCTTCCCCGTTTCGATACCTGTCCGGCAAGGCCCCGCGCATCGCGCGGGGCCTTCGTCGTAGGATGCACTGTGCCCTCATCACCCTTACTGACGAATCCGACGCTGCGCGCGCTCGTGGCGATCGCGCTGTTTACGTACACGGCGCAGAACATGCTCAACGTGTCGATCGCTCCCCTCTCGCGCGCTCTTAACCTGCCCGAGTGGATCGTGGGCGCGGCAGTATCCCTGGCGGCCGCCGCGGTGACGGCGCTCAGCCAGTTCTGGGGACGCCGCTCGATCGCGTGGGGGCGCAGGCGCGTCATCCTGTTGGCGCTCTTCTTGGCGCTCACGGCGGGCACGCTCTTTTCGGCGGCTGTGTGGGCGCGGGCTGCCGGTTACATCGGCGCTTTCCTCGCGGCGGGCGCCATTATGGCGGCGCGCGGCCCCTTCTTCGGCGCGGCGGTCGCGGCGATCCCGCCGACGGGCCAGGCCCTCGTCGCAGAGGTGACCCCCGACGAGGCCTCGCGCGTGCGCGGCACGTCCGCATTCTCCGGCGCGATCAACCTGTCCGTCATGGTCGGTTCCCTCATGTCCTCGGCGCTGGGTGCGTGGTGGATTTTCGGCCCCGTGCACGCCACGCCGATTTTCGTCCTCATCGCGCTGGCCATCGCCCTCATCTGGCTGCCCCGCGACGGAGCATCCACCGGCCCGAGGAGGCGCCTGCCCCGCCTGACCGATGAGGACGCGAAACCCGAGGAAGCGGCCCCGGCCTCGTCGAATGAACCCGCGGCGGATAAGGCAAACGCGGGGACCACGGACGGGGAACTACCCCCGCGCGTGCGGTGGACCGACCGGCGTATCGCCCCGTGGATCGCCTCGGTGTTCGGGATCTATTTCGCGAACGGCGTCGTTCAGATCACGATGGGCTTCCTCGTCCAGGACCGCGGCGGGCTGGACCCCGCGCCCGCAGTTTCGGTCACCGCGCTCATGCTGCTGGCCAACGCTGCCGGCGCCATGCTCATGCAGCTGATCGTCGTACCACGCCTGGGATGGGGGCCGCGCAGGCTCCTGCGGGCGGGCATGACGCTCGCACTCATCGCCCTTTCCTGCCTGACTCTCGCGCCGTCGCTGTGGGCGCTGGCTGCCTCGACGTTCGCGATGGGCGTCGCGTCGGGCATGGCGTCCCCCGGCTACTCGGCGGGCGCGTCCCTGGCTGTGAGCGCGCGCGAGCAGGGCGGCATCGCCGGCGTCATCAACGCGACCGGCGCGATCACGTGGATCGTCGCCCCCGTGAGCGCCACCGCCCTGTACGGGTGGATGCCCCTGTCGCCCTTCGTGCTGGCGCTCTCACTCGTCGCGCTGTCGTGCGCGTGCGCCTGGTGGCTGCTGCGCCGAGCACGCAGCGCGGATCGAACGCTGAGCTAGGAGGCGACTAGGACGAGTGCCCCACGCCTCAGTGCGCGTGCGGCGCTATCCTAGGAGGGTACGTAAGCCCTACGCGAAGGAGCCACCTGTGGCACAAGAAACCCGTACCGA
>USPB01000228.1 GCA_900556405.1 uncultured Actinomyces sp. | reverse complement strand
GTGGAGAAACTTCGGGCGGAAAATGCATACCTAAAAAAATTGCGGGACTTGAGGAGCCAACGGCGAGGCTAAAGACCAGAGCCATCGTCTACGGAACGAACTCCTCGGGCGGCCGCTTCCAGACCTCCGTGGGCAAGATGTTCGCGGTGCTGTCCCAGACGATCTACTCGCTGCGCATGGCGATCCTGACGATTGCCTCGGTCATGGCCCTGGCCTTCGTCATGAACTTCTCGGGCCAGACCACCTCGATCGGCGCCACCCTGGCGACGACGGGCGCGGCCTTTGCGTTCCTCTCCCCCATCCTGGGCTGGATCGACACCGCCGTTGCAGGCTCCGCGACCTCGGCGGGCGCGCTCTTCGCGAACCTGCAGTCGACCGCCGCGACCGGCGCCGGCCTCGACCCGTCGATCCTGCTAGCCGCCAACACCATCGGCGGCGGCCTGGGCAAGATCGTGTCCCCGCAGAACCTCGCAATCGCCGCGACCGCGGTGGATTCGAAGGGCTCCGACGCAGAGATCCTCAAGAAGGCTGCTCCCTACTCGATCGGCCTGCTCCTGGTACTGTGCACCCTGGTGTTCATCGCATCCCAGGGCTGGCTCGGCACCTACATGCCGCACTGATCCGCTCCGGTTACTGTCCCAGCAGGCCCCGAAAGACTCACGTCTTTCGGGACCCGCCCCTAATTGCCGCCCACGTCGCCCTACCTGTAGGCTCGCAACAGATGAACGACTCAGTGACGCCACGTTAGTACCCGTAGCCCCGAGGAAGGACTGTTCACATGAGGGCTTGCCTCCGCCTGATCCTGACGCTCACAGCCGTCATGGCGCTCACCACCGCCTGCACCCCCTTCGGCTCGGCCTCATCGCGCAATCGACTCCCCGAGGACTCGCGCTTCGCCGAGTTCACCTACAAGACCGACGGAGAAATTAAGGTTCAAGAGCGCACCGACTCCTTCAACGAGCGCATGCCCGCCCTGGGTGCCACCGCGGGACACGTCGCGGCAGCCAACTTCCCAGAGGGACGTTCTTCCCTGCCTTCCCCCGACCACCACTTCTGGGTGACCGGCGTCGCCACCGTTGCTCCCGAGTCAATCCAGAAGCTCAGCGAGGGCGCCACCGGCAACAACACCCTGCTGCCCGGCATCTACCCAGGCCTCTACCAGTACGTTCCCCAGGACTGCCACTTCGTCACCATCCCCGCCGACCACGCAAACACTGTCCTCCAGACAAAAGCGAACGATATCTACTCAGACTGGGGGTCGTTCACGATCACCAACTTTGCGGCCTCCGCGGACTGCAACCTCATCATCGTCACCGGCGAGGGCACCACCGGCTAGCGCCCGCACACGCCCCAATGCTTCGCTGGCGTTACCCCGTCGCGTCCCGACAAGCCGCGCCACACCCCCGAGAACCCAGCCCGGGCCTCGTCCATGAACCACCATGAACGAGGCCCGGGTTTCCCTGTGAGGGCACGCGACGATAAAGAAACGATAAACGCAAAGCCGCCCTATTCTAAGTCGTGCCCCGAAGGTCCCAGACTCCCCTCCCAGAGCGAATTTTCATCGATTATCGGCGGAGATTTTTCCGCAAGAAATAGCAGGAAAAACGACCTCACCCAAGCTGTCCGGACAAAATGTGTCGCTGGGATCTCGGACAGTCATAACCTGAGTTGGACAGCACCCACGAGGAAGGATCCCCCAGTGCGTATCGCTCTCTTTTCCACCTGCCTGGCAGACGTCATGTTCCCCCAGGCTGCCCAGGCCACAGTAACGCTGCTCGAACGCCTCGGCCACGAGGTCGTCTTCCCCGAAGACCAGGTCTGCTGCGGACAGATGCACGCAAACACCGGTTACTTCGAAGACGCCGCAAAGATTATCCGCAACCACGTCAAGACCTTCGAGCCCGTGCTCGACTGCCAGTGGGACGCCATCGTCGTCCCCTCCGGCTCCTGCACCGGCGCAGCACGCCACGAGCAGAAGGTCGTCGCCGAGCACGTGGGCGACGAGCATCTCGCGAAGCAGTCCCAGCGCATCGCTGAGCACACCTACGACCTCACCGAGCTCCTCACCGACGTTCTGGGCCTCGAGGACGTGGGCGCCTACTTCCCCCACACGGTCACCTACCACCCGACGTGCCACTCGCTGCGTGTCGCCAAGGTCGGCGACCGCCCCTACCGCCTCCTGCGCGCCGTCGAGGGCCTGACCCTCGTCGACCTGCCCGACGCCGAGGTCTGCTGCGGTTTCGGCGGCACCTTCGCCATGAAGAACTCCGAGACCTCCACCTCGATGCTCGCGGACAAGGTCACCAGCGTCATGTCCACCCGCGCCGAGGTCCTGGTCATGGGTGACTACTCCTGCCTGATGCACGTCGGCGGCGGCCTGTCCCGCCTCAACTCGGGCATCCGCCCCATGCACCTCGCCGAGATCCTGGCATCCACCAAGGATCAGCCCTTTGAGGGCAACATCTCCTTCGCACCCGAAAGCGCACAGGTGATCTGACATGACCGCAACGTTCATCGGAATGCCCTCCGCCCCCGAGTCACACACGGGCGGCTGGCGCACCACCGTCACCATCCCCGAGGACACCCTCCGCTGGGGCCCCTCCTTCCCGGAGGGCGCCCACAAGACGCTGGCCAACACCCAGATGCGCCGCAACCTGGGCCACGCCACCCGCACCATTCGCGCCAAGCGCGCGCAGCGCGTCGCGGAAATGCCGGACTGGGAGAACCTGCGTAGCGCCGCCGAGGCCGTCAAGTTCGAGGTCGCCTCGCGCATGCCAGAGCTCCTCGAAGAGTTCGAGCGCAACGTCACCGCCCGCGGCGGCATCGTCCACTGGGCGCGCGACAAGCACGAGGCCAACCGCATCATCGCGGACATCATCAAGTCCAAGGGTG
>USPB01000227.1 GCA_900556405.1 uncultured Actinomyces sp. | reverse complement strand
CGCCGAGGGCGACGTCATTGAGACCTGGGAGATGCGCGAGAAGGCTCGTGACTGAGTCCGTGGCGTGAAGTATCGGGGTCCGGGCATGCTCGGACCCCGATCTTCTCTCATCTAGTGTTTCGACAAGGGCGTGAGTGCCCGAAAGGAGGGCGCGATGGCTGACGAGGCTCGCGTTCGTAAGGTGCAGGAGCGAATCCTGCAGACTGTCGCGTCGATGATTGGACGCCAGGTGAAGGATCCCCGCCTGGAGCTCGTGACGATCACGGACGTGCGCGTGACGGGAGACTTGCAGCACGCGTCCATCTTCTACACGGTGCTCGGCGATGACGAGCAGCGTGAGAAGGCTGCACGAGCCTTCGCGTCCGCGCAGGGCCTGTTCCGCTCCCGCGTGGGCAAGGCTCTGGGCCTGCGTCTGACTCCGACACTGGAGTTCATTCCCGATGCGCTGCCCGAAAGCGCCGCTGCGCTCGAGGACGCGCTGGCGAAGGCCAAGGCGAAGGATGAGGCCATTGCGGCCGCCTCCGCCGGTGCCACCTACGCCGGTGACGCCGACCCCTACCGCCACGATGACGAAGAGGACGACGCCGAGAAGGATTGGGCCTGACCCTCATGGCTCGTCGACCCGATAATCCGCGCCCCGGCCTCGTCGTTATCGACAAGCCGCAGGGGCTCACCAGCCACGACGTGGTCTCACGCGTGCGACGACTGGCCCACACCCGCAAGGTGGGGCACGGTGGCACCCTGGACCCGATGGCGACGGGAGTCCTCGTGATCGGCATCGGGAAGGCAACGAAACTGCTCACGTGGGTGAGTGGACATTCGAAAGAATATCGGGCGACGATCCGTTTTGGCGTCGCCACCAACACAGACGACGCAGAAGGCGTCGCGACCGCAGCCGTGGGCTGTACCTCGCTAAGTGAGGAGGAGCTTGAGTCGGCGCTCGCGCCGCTGCGCGGGGACATCATGCAGGTTCCCTCCACGGTCTCGGCGATCAAGGTGAACGGAAAACGCGCCTACGCGCTTGCCCGCGCGGGCGAGGACGTCGAACTGGCGGCGCGTCCGGTACGCATTTCGCGCCTGGAGGTCCTTGCGCCCCCGCGCCCTGCCGAGTATGTCCGTGACGAGGCCGACGGTGAGAACGTGCCCGACGCTGAGTTGCCTTCGGGACCCGTGAGCGTCGTGGACGTTGACGTGGTCGTCGAGTGTTCCTCGGGCACATACGTGCGCGCCCTCGCGCGCGACGCTGGTGAGGCGCTCGGCGTGGGCGCCCACCTGACCGCGCTACGTCGCACGCGCGTGGGCGACGTGACGGTGGAGTCGGCAATGACGCTCGACGAGCTGAGCGCTGCTGTCGAGGCAGCCACCCCGGAAGGAGAGCCGGAGGCGGAACCGATCCTGCCCCTGATCCCCCTGGGGGAGGCCGCACGCACCATGTTCCCCACCCTCCTCCTGACGCAGGCCGAAGCGGGCGCTTTTGCCCACGGGCAGGCCCCCCGGCGTTCGCGCGGTGAACTGGCGCAGTGGGCGAGCGAGGCCGACTATCGCCCGAACGGCTCGTCCGAGGAGGACGCCTCGCCGATCGCTGCGCTCACGCCGGACGGCACCGTCCTGGGTCTGCTTCGCATTGACGAGGCGCGCCTGCGTACCGTCCTGGTTTTCTAGAAAGAGACTCATGAACGTCTGGTATTCCCTCTCTGACATCCCCGGCAACGAGGCCAGTGTCGTCACCATTGGCAATTTCGATGGCATGCACAACGGACACAAGAAGGTCGTCTCCACGTGCATTGAGCGCGCCCACAAGCTGGGAGTCGACGCGGTGGCCATCACCTTCGACCCGCACCCCATCCAGGTACACAAGCCCGAGGTGGGCCTCCAGCTCATCTCCCCGCTGCGTGACCGCCTCGACGCGATGGCTGCGGCCGGTCTGGACGCGACGCTCGTTGCGCGCTATGACGCGAGTGTCTACAGCCTCGAGCCCGAGGAATTCGTCTACGAGTACCTCGTGGAGCGCTGTGGTGCCCGCGAGGTCGTCGTCGGCGAAGACTTCCGCTTCGGGCGTGGCAACGCGGGGACGATCGACACGCTACGCGAGCTGGGAAGCCGCTACGGATTTGGTGTTATTACCGTCACTGACATTGAGGCGCCCGAAGGACGGCGCTGGTCCTCCTCCTGGGTACGTGAGCTCCTGGCGGCCGGAGATGTCTCCGGTGCCGCCCGAGTCCTCGGGCACCTCCATCGCATCCGCGGCACCGTCTGTCACGGCTTCAAGCGCGGCCGCACACTCGGCTTCCCGACCGCGAACCTGTCCGAGGACGTCGAAGGCGTGATCCCCGCCGACGGTGTCTACGCCGGCTGGGTCGTTCGCGCAGTCCCCGGCACGCAGTCCGCTGAGTTCCTCCCCGCTGCCATCTCCGTGGGAACCAACCCTCAGTTCAACGGCGAGGAACGCACCGTCGAGGCCCACGTCCTGGGCCGCTCGGACCTGAACCTCTACGGCGAACGCATTGCCGTGACCTTCGTGTCGCGCATCCGCCCGATGATGTCCTTCGATTCCCTCGACGGGCTGCTGACCCAGATGGACGACGACCTGCGTCAGACCGCATCTGTGCTCGGTATCGGCGTCGCCGGGCGCGTCGACCCGGATTCCGTCACCGCCCGATAGCGGGCCCTCCCTCACAGTTGGCCTAGCGCTACGGCGCGCACCCACCCCGCCTGGGGCCAGTGAGCAGGGGAGAGGCATTGGCCTCGCTGATGAGCGGAATCGTTAGCTTGGTCGCTCACTGTGGGAACAAGGCGGGTGGCGTGCTACTGTAGAAAAGCCGTACACCGGCCGCGGACCGTCAGCATCCGGGAGAAGCCCGGATGCCCCGCGCAACGAATACAAAGGAGAAGCCTGTGCCGCTGAGCAAGGACGTCAAGGACCAGATCATCGCCG
>USPB01000226.1 GCA_900556405.1 uncultured Actinomyces sp. | reverse complement strand
GGCCGGGGCCCGGGAACGCTCACTGCGAGCGCTCCCGGGCCCCGTCGCATGCAATACCCTCAAGACCATCTTGTAAAGAGTATCTATCGTCGAAATTGCAACGTTTGCGGATGGTGATGAACAGCCGTGCAATCGAATTGCATACGAGTTTATGGTGATCGTGCGCGCGCAGCTTGATGTTGGGCCGCGAGCACCCCGGCTACGCGCCTGCGGTATGTTGGAGGTGTCAGCACGACAGTGCACGCCCGCAGCAAGGAGCAGATAACCATGAAGAAGCCAGCCGTTTTCCTGGCCGGGGTGGGTACGTGCGCACTCGCGGTCGCAAGTTGTTCCACCGCGACGTCGCCGACGCCCGCGTCGCAGTCCGGTCCTCCCGAGGACTCTGCCCAGTCCGCGCCGGGAGCCACGGCCTCGCCGACGATCGACCCCGACACCGCACTGACGTCCAAGAATGGGCAGAGCGGCCCGAGCGCGCAGTCCGGCCAGGAGGCCGATAGCTCGGTTGTCATCATCGTCCAGCTCGTGGAAGGCACGGACGGCGAGACGACCCTCGCCTCGATCAACGAGGCCGTGGCCTCGGCATTCCCGGGCGGGTACGTTTCCGTGGAGCGCGAGTATCGCAACGCCTTAAAAGGCTATGCGCTGCGCGCGCCCGCCGGGTCGATCGATGTCATTCGAGCGGTGAGTGGCGTCCAGGCGGCATACCCGGACGGCAACAACCTCCTCCAGTAAGCGAACATCCGGCTGCCTCGCGCCGGGACGCGTGACAGCCGGATGTAGATGCGCGCAGTAGGACCCTAGATGAGGTCCTTCTTCTCCATGTACTTCATGGCCAGCCAGCCGAACGGGATGCGGCCGTAGAAGGTGACGAGACGGTAGAGCAGAGCCGTCGCGATTGCGACCGACGAGGAGATGCCCGCGACCGTCAGGCCTGAGGTCAGCGCCGTTTCAACAGTACCGATACCGCCCGGTGAGGGGATGAAGGAGCCGGCCGCGTTCGCCGTCAGGTAGGTGATCGACACCGTGGAGAAGTTCAGCGAACCACCCATGGCGAGCAGCGCCGTCCAGAACGCGCCCACGTAGCCGATGTTCATCAGCAGGTTGCCGCCCACGACCGCTGCGAGGCGACGCGGCTGGCCGATGATCCACAGGAGGCGCGGGTAGACCTGCTGCCAGGTCGGCTGAATCTTCGACCAGATCCAGCGGCGCACCTTCGGCACCGCGACGATGACGCCGACCGCGACCATGACGAACGCGACGACACCCAGGATGGTGCCGTAGGGGACCGATACGGACAGTGACGAACCGGCAATCACCATGACGAGCAGCAGCAGGATGATCGTGATGAGCGCCTGCGAAATTTGCATGAGGGTCACGGTCGTCACCGCCATCGCGGTGGGGACGCGGCGCTTGCGCAGGTAGCGCAGGTTGAGGGCCGCGGGTCCCACGCCGGCGGGGGCCACGATCGTAATGATCGAGGCCGCGACCTGGGCGATGAGGGTCTCTCGCAGGCTCAGCTTCTCAGGCGACAGGGCAACAAGCGGAACCGCGGACCCGACCCAGATGAGGCAGGCGAGCACCGCGGAAGCGAGCATCCACCACGGGTTCGCGCTCTTGACCGTCGTCACGATGTCGCTGAAGTTCAGCGAGCCCACGACGATGAAGACGGCGATGAACGCCACCGCGATCGTGAAGATCGTGCGCGGGCGGAAGCGCTGCAGGTCAGCCGTCGGCGCTGTCTCCGCCTCGGAGTCGCCCACGAGGGCCGCGCGCAGCTCACTGAGCAGGTCGGAACGGCGCAGGCGCTGGTTGATGGATGCGGGAAGAACGGGCTTCTGGATGACGGGGGCGCACGCGATCAGCGTCTCCTCCCCGACGCAGCGCCGTCCGGCCTCGAGCGCGCGCTCAGGCCCCACGGCCAGGGCCGTGAGAACCAGCATCTGCGCGATGTCGATCGACTGGTTCAGCTCGGTCGTCGCAACCTCGCCGGAATCCCAGTCGAGGAGCCACACGTCCGAGGAGGAATCGACGACCACGGCCTCGGGAGTGAGGGCGCGGTGCGAAATGCCGCGCGCGTGCGCGAAGTGCAGCTGCTCCCACGCGCGGTCCAAGACCTCGTCCGTCGCAGCCTGGCCGAGCTCCGTCAGCGGGGTCGTCGGCGGCAGCGCGGACATGACCAGAATGATCGAGTCGGAGGCCGAGGCGATCCCGATCGGCTCCTGCGTGAATACGCCCGCACGCAGCGCCTGCAGGGTCGTGAACGAGGAGCGCTCGGCCTGCGCCTTGAGCGAGGGGGAGACCCACCGGCTGATGCCGCGCAGCCGCAGGTTGTTCCACATTTCGAGGAGGGTGCCGGTCAGCTCCTGGCCGGGATCCATGGCGATGAGCTCGTAGGCGAGGCCCGTGTCGCTCCACGCCTGGTAATGGCGGTAGTGATCCTGGCCCGGGTGGCGCGTGACCGTGACGCCCATGTCGCCCAGGTCGGCGGGCATCTGTGTCAGGCGGCCGCGCGAGTCTTCGGCGACGGCCCAGGTCGCCAAGGGTTCTTCGGTGGTGTCGAGGTCGGTGCGCACGATCCGTGAGGGTGTGATGCCGATGCCGAGGAGCGCCTCGACGAGTTTCGCGCCCTTGGCCCTCTGGTCGTCGTAGCCCATGATCCACCGCGAGCCCGAGCCGAACGCGCGGCCCAGGAAGACGGAGATGAAGGCGACGGGCAGCGTCATGGAGGAGCGCAGCACGCCCAGGATGAGGATGATCCACAGGCCGGTCCAGCCCCACTTAATGGCCTTCATCGACTGGGCCTCACCCGCGGAGGTGAACAGGGCGCACAGGGTGACGATGACCAGGTTGATGGCAATCGCGATACCGGTTTGGGAGCCTTGGGTGGCCAGTGCGCGGTCCACGCTCAGTGGCGCCGTCAGGTCGGAGGGCAGCAGTCCCGTCAGCAGGATGATGATCCAGCCGC
>USPB01000225.1 GCA_900556405.1 uncultured Actinomyces sp. | reverse complement strand
GACTCGATGAGCGCCTGGGCGATGACGGGCTCCATGACGTTGAGCTGGAGCTGGCCGGCCTCGGCCGCCATGGTGACGGTCTGGTCGTTGCCGATCACCTTGAAGCAGACCTGGTTGACGACCTCGGGGATAACGGGGTTGACCTTGGCGGGCATGATCGACGAGCCCGCGGCCATCTTCGGGAGGTTGATCTCGTTGAGGCCCGCGCGAGGACCGGAGGCCAGCAGACGCAGGTCGTTGCAGACCTTCGACAGCTTGACGGCACTGCGCTTGATGGTCGCGTGCATGGAGACATAGGCGCCGGTATCGGAGGTGGCTTCGAGGAGGTCCGGAGAACCAACGACACGCGCGCCCGTGATGCGACGCAGGTGACGCACAACGACCTGCTGGTAGCCATCGGGCGTGTTCAGACCGGTACCGATAGCGGTCGCGCCCAGGTTCGTCTCGAGAAGCAGCTCAGCGTTGTTCACGAGGCGCTCATCCTCCTCGCGGAGTGTGTGCGCGAAGGCCGAGAATTCGCTGCCCAGCGACATCGGGACCGCGTCCTGCAGCTGCGTGCGCCCCATCGTCAGGATGTGGCGGAACTCAGCACCCTTCTCATCGAAAGCATCGGCCAGCTCATCGATGGCCTTGCGCAGGCGATTCACCTTACGCCACAGCGCAATACGGAAGGCCGTCGGGTAGGCGTCGTTGGTCGACTGCGAGCGGTTGACGTGGTCGTTGGGGTTGATGATGTCGTAGCGGCCCTTGTCCTCACCGAGAATCTCCAGGGCCAGGTTCGCGATGACCTCGTTCGCGTTCATGTTGACGGAAGTCCCTGCGCCGCCCTGGAACTGGTCGACGGGGAACTGGTCCATGCAGCGGCCGTTTTCGATGATCTCGTCGCACGCGGCGATGATCGCCTCGGCCTTTGACGGCTTCATCGCCTTGAGCTGCATGTTCGCCATCGCGCACGCCTTCTTCACCTGGGCGAAAGCGCGGATCAGCTCGGGCGCCTCATTGATGGTGCGCCCCGAGATCTGATAGTTCTCAATGGCGCGCAACGTATGAATGCCCCAGTACGCGTCGTCGGGTACTTCGCGGGTACCGAGCAGATCTTCTTCGGTGCGTGTCAACGTTGTTCCTTCCGTCTGTTCTCCGGCCGTTTCCTCCCGGCCGATGCGCCTCCATGGTAGGCCCTGTAGGCCCGAAATTCCGGCACTTTACGAACATTGGAGAAGTCGTTGAGACTCCCGTAATCAGCTCTTTCGCTAGTGATTGGAGACGGCGTCAGTGACCGCGTCAAGCAGGTCAGCCAGCGTCACCCATTCCTCGACCGCAGCGTCCGTGAGCGTCACCTTCGCCTCGCGCTCGACGCGTGCGACGACGGCATAGAGAGATACATCATCCATGTCGAGGTCGCCGCGCAACGTGAGCTCTCCTCGCGCGTCCGCGGGATCGAGCTCCACCTCGTCGAGCACAGCCTCCATCACGGCCTCACGGGCGCGTTCCTGCGCGGTTTCGACCCTGCTCTCGGACGAGGCCGGGGCCGCGCCGGGCGCGTCGTCAGACGCATCGGGATCGACCAGCTGCGCTAAGCCTGCGCGCAGCTGGTCACCGAGTAGGTCAGCGATCGAGCCCATCAGCCGACCCGGTTATTCAGCCAGCGCACGGGGGCGCCGGCACCCGCATGGCGGAAGGATTCAAGCTCATCGTCCCACGCCTGGCCGAGGGCCAGGTCGAGGCCCTCGCGCAGCTCCTCGTACGTGGTCGCAGACTCCAGGGCCGCGCGAATACGATCCTCGGGGACAACGACGTTGCCGACCGTGTCCATCTGCGAGTGGAAAATACCCAGGGAAGGCGTGTGACACCAGCGTCCGCCGTCGCTCGAGGCGGTGGCTTCCTCCGTCACCTCGTAGCGCAGGTGCTCCCAACCGCGCAGAGCGGACGCCAAACGGGCGCCCGAGCCAACCGGTCCGACCCACGAGAACTCGCAGCGAACCATGCCCGGCGCCGCCTCTTGATCCGACCACTGGAGGTGGACCTCCTGGCCGAGCGCGGTACCCAGCGCCCACTCGATGTGCGGGCACAGAGCGGGCGGTGTTGAGTGCACGAAAAGTACACCGCGGGTGTATGACCCTCTCATTGTTCCTCCTGTTGGCTTTGTCAGGATCGTCTTCCCCTACGCCCTAAACTGCCGAGAGTCGCAATGATCTGCGCCTTAACGGCGCACACGATGTGGTTACAGGATAGTCGAACGCGCCGGGGAATGCACTCCATTCCCCGGCGCGTCCACGCCACGACAACGCTCGATGCTTAGAATCCGGCGTTGCGAATGTCTCGCAGTGCCTTCTTGCGGGTCGCGCGATCCAGGCGATCAATGTAAATGTGACCGTCGAGGTGGTCACACTCGTGCTGAATGCAGCGAGCCATCAGTTCCTCACCCTCGACGACAACCTTCTTGCCGTCCAGGTCGGTGCCCTCGCAGCGCGCATACCAGGCGCGCTCGGTCGGGTACCAGAGCTCGGGAACCGACAGGCAGCCTTCATCGCCGTCCTGGTACTCGTCCTCGCTCAGGGCAACAATGCGGGGGTTCAGCACGTAGCCGATCTCGCCGTCGATATTCCAGGAGAACGCACGCAGGCTGACGCCAATCTGGTTGGCGGCCAGACCAGCGCGACCGTCCATGTCGACGCCCTCGAGAAGATCCTCGACGAGGGCCTTCACATTCGGGGTGATTTCCGTAATCGGGTCACACACGGTACGCAGGACCGGATCGCCGATAATGCGGATGGGACGAATAGCCATCTCACTCCCCCTTCAGAGCCGCGGCGTGGAGCTTGCGCAGGCGTGCCACGGCTTCGTCGACGGGGACGACGATGGTCTCGTCGGTGGCGCGCACGCGGATCTCCACCTCACCGTCGGCCAGCGAACGACCGACGACCAGGCCGAAGGGCACGCCCACGAGCTCGTAGTCCTTGAACTTCACGCC
>USPB01000224.1 GCA_900556405.1 uncultured Actinomyces sp. | reverse complement strand
CGTTGGACGCTGCGGGTCATTCCGTGGCGGTTATTGACCAGGATTCCAAGGCTTTCTCTCGCCTGTCACCGGACTTTTCCGGCCGTCGCGTGACGGGCGTGGGCATGGACCGTGACTGCCTGCGTCAAGCGAACATCAAGGAGGCGTACGCGTTTGCGGCAGTCTCATCGGGTGATAACTCGAACATTATTGCCGCGCGAGTCGCACGTGAGATTTTCCACGTTGAACATGTAGTTGCGCGCATCTATGACCCGACACGCGCCTACCTGTATGAGCGCCTCGGTATTCCGACTGTTGCGTCTGTCCAGCGCACCGCGGACTCGGTCCTGCGTCGCCTGCTGCCGCCGGATGCCTCACTGATCTGGTCACATCCGACCGGTGAGGTCGCTCTCGTCAACGCAACGCCCTCTGCGCCCTGGTATGGGCTGAGCTTCCAGCTCGTCGAGGAGCTGACGGGGTGCCGGATTGCATTCACCTCGCGCCTGGGGTCGATTCGCACGGCATCGCCTGACCTGGTCGTTCAGGAGCACGACCAACTGTACTTTGCGATCAATGGGACGGATACGGCCGCGCTGCGCGATCAGCTGGCCAGCCCGCCCAAGACGGAGGAGTGAGCATGAAGATCGTCATTGCTGGAGCCGGTTCGGTGGGGCGCAGCGTTGCCCTGGAGCTCCTCGCTCACGGTCACGACATTACCCTGATCGACAACATGCCCGAAAAGCTGCGTATTTCCTCGGTCGCTGACGCTGACTGGGTGCTCGCAGACGCATGCTCACCCGACGCCCTACGCGACGCTGGCGTGGCTGAGGCCGATGTGATGGTTGCCGCCACGGGGGACGACAAGGCGAACCTCGTCATCTCTCTACTGGCCAAAACCGAGTTTGCGGTTCCTCGCGTCGTCGCCCGCCTGAACAACCCGCAAAACGAGTGGCTCTTCGATCAGGCGTGGGGTGTGGATGTGTCGGTCTCGACCCCGCGTATCATGACGTCTCTCGTCGAAGAGGCTGTGTCGGTGGGTATCCCGGTGCGCCTGTTCTCTTTCAACACGGCTGCCGTGTCGATGCACGCTCTCATCCTGCCGGACGATTCTCCGGTCGTCGGCAAGCGCGTCCACTCCCTCGAGCTGCCTGCGCGCTCGGTGCTAGCTGCACTCCTGCGCGATGGCCGTCCGATCACTCCGAGCGCCGATGACGTGTTCGAGGCCGCGGACGAGCTACTCCTGCTCGTCCCCGATGCGGATGCTCAGGAGCTGACGAAGCTTCGTCAGTTGGTCGCTTCCCCTGAGTCCGAAGCATCCTCCGAGGACGAGGAGTAGCCGCGCAGCCCCCACCAGGTGGCCCAGGCACCGAGAGCGAAGAGCGGGAGGCCCAGGGCCAGCTTGGCGACGCCGAGCGCCGCGACTTGGCCACCGAGCCAGAGAGGGGCCTGGACTGCGACGCGCAACGCGAAGATTCCCGCCCACATCCACGTGAGTAGGTTGCACCTGCGCGCCAGGTCCGCGTGTGTCGGGTCGGATTGCCATCCTGTGCCCAGACCCGTCAGTGGCCCGTAGAACTGGGCGACGAGGCCTCGCCTGAGCAGGACGGACAGGGCGAACGCAAGAGCCATGGCCACGTTCGTGGCAATGCCCCACGCGAAGTAATTCTCCCCGCGCCCCGTGGCCGCGGCAAAAATGACGCCGATAGCGACGCCGAACAGCCCCGAGAGGACCTGCTGGAGCCCCTGTCTCTGGACGAGCCGGAGCACGCAGGCGAGCAACGCCACGCACGACGCGGCTACCAGTGTCGGCACGAGGGCGCGGGTTGCGACGAAGACGATCACGAAGACGAGGCCGGGAGCCGTTGCTTCGATGACTCCGCGCGTACCTCCCAGTGCCTCTGACCAGGAGAAGTCCTCAGAGGTTGCCTGGTCCATCCAACGCGGAGTGGGCATCAGCCTTCCCCTGCGATGACGCGATACAGGGGATTGATAATCACGAGGCGATCCCCCGAACGCCCGACAGTGCCCTCAACTTCGAGGCGCTGGCCGACGCTGAGCCCGGGGATGGACGTGCGCCCAGGCCAGCGCAGCTCCAGAGTGTCGGTGCCATCGTAGAGCGTGGCGACGAGCACCCGCTGAGTGCCTTCCTCGGGCGGGTAGGTCATGCCCAGGAGCGTGCCAAAAACGAGCACGTGGGAACGGTCCGTCACGTCGCAAATGGGCGTGACCCCGCGGGCGGCGCGCGCCGAGTCCTCGTCGAGAGCTGCGTCCAGGGAACGCGCATCCTTATCGAGGCCGAGCGCTGCGCCGACCCGAGCGATCCACGAGGCCATCTCAGGCCTCCTGAGCGCCAGCGGGCAGGTGCACCGGGAGAAGCTCCAGACGCGTGCGCGGGTGGTCATCACGTCGCACGATGATGCGATCGATGACCTTCTCGATCTCGACGCCGGCGTCAGCGTTTGCGGCCGCCGGGCCGAGGATGTCGATGCGCGCAAACCAACGGTCGCCTTCGCGACCGATGACGCGCATGCGAGAGGTCGCCGAGCGACCATCGGGCATCTGCATCGGCATATCGACGAGCAGCTCGTCA
The DNA here is from genome assembly GCA_900556405.1 of uncultured Actinomyces sp. Classification (GTDB taxonomy): domain Bacteria; phylum Actinomycetota; class Actinomycetes; order Actinomycetales; family Actinomycetaceae; genus Pauljensenia. The sequence continues at coordinate 407 of USPB01000224.1, read as the reverse complement.
CCGTAGCGTGTCGGATAGTCGGCGACCTTGGCACCCTGCTCTTCGAAACCCTTGCGGATTTCTTCGCGCAGCTCCTCCCACACGCCCCCGGATCGGGGCGCGGCGGCGACGCTCATCTGGATGCCGGAGCTACCGAGCACGACCAGAATCTGCAGGACGGTCGTACCGTCGTCAGCGACCTGCGTGCGCAGCTGCATGCCCTGAACCGCCGGGAACAGGATGGATCCCATGTCGACGTAGCCTTGGGAGGCGTCGACCTCACCGTAGTTGCGGGGGCCGGGTTCGCTCCAGATCTCCGCGTCTTCGTCGCTGAGGCGAGGCAGGACCTCAACCTCTTCGATGTCGTCTTCTGCAGTCTTCTTCTTGCGTCCGAACATCGTCCTACCTCACATCGCGCACTCGGTGCA
>USPB01000223.1 GCA_900556405.1 uncultured Actinomyces sp. | reverse complement strand
TGTCGCGGTTCTTCGGCGGAACGTCCGTGACGTCCTTGTCGCCGATGAGGATGCGACCGGAGTTGACGTCCTCCAGGCCCGCGAGCATACGCAGCGAGGTGGACTTACCGCAGCCGGAAGGGCCGACGAGGACGAGGAACTCGCCGTCCTTGATTTCGAGGTCGAGCTGGTCGACGGCGGGCTTGTCGGAACCCGGGTAGATGCGGGTCGCCTTGTCAAAAGTGACGGTTGCCATGGAGTTTTCCTTCCCACCGGCAGGTACGTGCCGGACGATCCGTAGTGGGTGACCGTGGAGCGTCTTCGCCCACGGAGCCGCGAACACGGATCGTTCCGCGCGCGCGACTAATAGGGAAGTTAGCACGCTCGCGCGCGGGTGTACAGTTCGGCTCAGATCGTGGATTCTCGGTGCGTTTGTCCTCGCCGATGACGGGGACGAGGCCGGGGCCGCCCCGCGCGGATGGCCGCAGATGGGGGAGGGGCCAGGTAGTCTGAGGGCGTGGAAGAAGGCGAGGAACTGGGCGGCTACAGGCTGATCCGTCGGCTCGGAACGGGCGGCGCGGGGACGGTCTGGCTCGCCGAAGACGGGGGTGGCACGCGTGTCGCCCTCAAAGCCATGCACCCCGCGATGGCGGCTTCGGAGGCGTCGCGTGCGCGCCTCGAACGTGAGACGCGCACCGTGAACTCCGTGCGCTCGCCCTTCGTCGCGCACATCGTTGACGCGGAGACGGAGGCGACGCAGCCCTTTGTGGTTTCGGAATACGTCGAGGGGCCCACGCTCGCGGAAATCCTCGTCTCCGGACCGATTCCACTGCGCGGCGTCGCGGCCCTGTCCTACCACCTGGCCTCCACGATTGCGGCGGTTCACCACGCCAACATCATTCACCGCGATATCAAGCCCTCCAACATCATCTGTTCTCCGCGCGGCCCCGTTCTCATCGATTTCGGCATTGCGATGGCGACGTCGGACCAGCACCTGACCAGCACGGGCCTCGTGTCCGGCACTGCCGGATACACTGCGCCCGAACTGCTCCAGGGACACGGTGCCACGAAGGAATCGGACTGGTGGGCCTGGTGTGCGACGTTGCTGTCCTGCGCGACCGGCCGCCCGCCGTTCGGCAAGGGGGACGTCTCCGCCACCATGCTGCGTGTCCTCGAGGGGGACCCTGACCTCGCCGGATTGCATCCCATGGTCGCCGACGCGCTCGCGGGCGGGCTCTGTCCCGATCCGGAGGAGCGTCCGTCACCCTCCCTGATCGTCGCTGACCTCATGAGCGCCGTCGGATGGGCGCCCGGAGAGCTCGACTACGTGACCGTGAACTGGGCTCAGCTCCTCGACACTGGCATGCGCACGCAGATGGTCAGCTCCGACCCGCAGGAAATCGCCGCGCCTCCCGAGTGGGAGGATGCGGGGCAGCGCCCTGATGCCTCGGGTGCGCGCGCCGTCTCCTATCCCCAGCATCCGCGCCGCGATGCGTCGGAATTCACCGCGGCAAATGACCACACTGACGTCGTGGACACCGCATCCGTCGCCGAGGGATACGGTGACTGGGACGATGACGCCGATGAGGTCGCCTGGCACGATGATGCGACCGACACGTGGCAGGTCGTCGACGACGCGGATCCTACCGAGGTGATGGCTCCCTATCCGCAGCCTGCCTACCAGGGGGCGCAGGGCGGCTACGGGGAATCATGGGGCGGCAACGGCGCAGGTCCTGGCGTGGCGCCCGGATACGGGCAGCAGGTCCCGCCTCAAGCGGCCTTCGCGTCCTCGCCGATGGGGGCGGGACAGCAGTGGAACCCTGGCCAGACCGCGGTCGGTGCGCAGGGCGAGTCGGCCTCGTCCCCGGCGAAGAAGAGCGCCTGGATCTCCAGCGCCGCGCTCCTCGCACTCCTGGCTGCGCTGCCCTTCCTGCTCGGCATGAGTGGCACCCTCATCGTCGGCATCGCCCTGACCGCCTTCGGCCTGGTCGGCGCCATGAGTCGGTGGCTCGAGAGGCGCCGCATCCTGCGCGGCCCCAAGGCCTCGGATGGCGCGGCTGTCATCGCTATGTCTCCGATCCTGCTCGTGCGCTCGGTCCTCACCACCGCCCTCGGCCTTGTCGTGGGAGGGCTCGTTCCATACGCGATCTGGGCCTTCGTGTCCTACTCGCGCGAGGGGCGCATCCTCTGGTCCTGGCCAGCCGACATCGCCACCGCCGCGAGCCTTGATCGTGACGATTACTGGTTGGGCGACCCGCGTGGGACGATTATCGTATGGGCGCTCGCGGCCGTCACTCTCCTGGCGGCGTGGCTGATGCCGTTTGCCGCGGATCTGCGCGTCGGGATGGCGACATCGCTGCGCGCGATCGTGCGTCCTGCATGGGGGCGCGGTCTCCTCGCGGTAGGCTGTGGAGGGTTCCTTGCAGGTGCGTGGCTGATCGTCACGGGTGGGCTGGCGCACTAAGCGCGGGAGGACCGCGCCCGATACTATTGCAACATTCAACTACTTTGGAGGGTGAGTTCATGGCTCAGAAGAACAAGCCGGCCGTCGACCCCGTGCGCGCCAAAGCCGCGCAGATGCGCCAAGCACAGGAGCGCGCCGACCGCCGCACCCGCATCATCGTCATCTCCGCCGTCGCCGCGATCGTCCTCGCCATCGCCGTCGCCGTCGGCGGCGTCATCTGGAAGCAGCAGGCGCAGGTCAACGCCGCACACAACGTCGACGCATCCCAGGTCCTCGGCCCCTACGCCGACGGACGCCCGATCATCGTCAACGCGAACGGCGTGGTCGCCGAAGCCGACCCGAACCTGCCCACCCTCACCGAATACTTCGACTACTCCTGCCACGCGTGCGCTGACCTCGACGCGTACATGGGTGCGGACCTCACCACGTGGGCGGCCGAAGGTCACTACAACATCGAGCTGCAGCCCGTCATCACCGTCAACATGGACTACCTGAAGCCCGCTGCCAGCGCCTCCCTGGTCGTCGCACAGAAGGCACCCGACAAGTGGGTGGACTTCCACCACGCCCTGCTCGCCTACTTCC